>JAEENW010000154.1 GCA_016283945.1 Bacillota bacterium | reverse complement strand
CCCGGGCGCGGTACTCATCTTTGATTCCTGCAACGAGCGCGGCGCGAAGCTCATGAGAAAGACCTGGCTGAAGGAAGCCGGGATATCCGACGTGAGCGCGTTCTTCTCGCTTGAGGACGAGGCTGAACTACGCGAGTGGAGCGGACGCTTCTCTTCCGTGAGCGCCAGGAGCTACATGCGGGGATACCGGGACATCTACAAAAACGTGAGCCCGGCACACAGGCTGATGATACGCTTCTGCGACAGCCTGGTCAGGATGAAGATAGTGAAGATAGTCTTCGGAGGACAGATATAGATGGCCAGAAAGGATTCAGAGCATCAGAAGCAGTCCATGAGCAGGCTGTTCCGCGGAAAAGCCATATTCAAGCCGCTCAATACCGGCCGCATAGACGAGAGGGTCGCGTGCGTCCGCGAATGGATCGCGAACATATTCTTCTACACGAAGAACGGGAAGACCGTGATGATAGACGCTGGGTACAACTACGGGCGCCTGAGGGAAAAGATGTCCTGGCTGGATATCGATCCCGCTTCGATAAGTGAGATATTCATCACGCATCAGGATACGGACCACGTAGGCGCCCTGGAGCGGGACAGCGATCTGCTATTTAAGGACGCGACCATATACATAGGTGAGATAGAGAACCGGTATCTCACCGGGGAGGTCAGGCGCAAGGTCTTCCACGGCGCCTACAGGCTCCCCATGGTGAAGGCCGACAACCCGAAGCGGCTTCTCAAGGACGGCGAGATAGTGAACATAGGCGATATAAGGATCGAGTGCATCCTGGTCCCCGGGCATACCTGGGGCCATATGGTCTACCTTATCGACGACGAGTACCTGTTTACGGGCGACACGATATGGTTCGGCGCTGACGGAGGCTACAGCTTCATCAGCACCCTCGCCGAGGACAACAGGCTGGCGCTGCGCTCTCTGGAGACGCTGGAAAAGGATCTGAGGTCCAGGGAAAAGCCCGTGAAGATCATAACGGGCCATACAGGATGGACCGACGATCTGGACTTCGCTTTCCGCCACAGGACCGAGATCTGCAAGCCGTTCACAAAGAGATATTCAGATCCCTCAGCGCCGTATGACGGCTACTTGGAGGACGACGATACGGAGCAGGGCGCGAGGAACGTTCCTCTTGCCAAAGTCCGATCATGAGTTCATCATCCGGCATGAGCCGGTGAGATATAAGGAGGTTTGAAAATGAACACAACAGGAAAGATCGCATTGTTCGTAGGCGGAGCGCTGTTCGGCTCAGCGGGGCTCAAGATCCTCGGGAGCAGAGACGCCCGCAAGGTCTATACCGGCGTTACCGCGGCGGCGCTGCGCTGCAAGGATCAGGTGATGCGCGACGTCGAGGTCGTGCAGGAGAGCTGTTCCGACATCCTGGCGGACGCCAGGGCGATCAACGAAGCCAAGGCCCTTGAGGCTGAGGCCGAGTACATCGAAGACGGCGCAAAAGCATGAGGTTTCAGATACTTCACGAGAGCGCGGGACGGGTCAGGCTTAATGCCTGCCAGCGGTCCATGAGCCTGGAGCAGGCAGATCTGCTCGAAGCCTGGGTGCTCGCGCTGCCCGGAGTCGATCAGGTGACTGTCCACGAGCGGCTCGGGAACCTGACCATTCTGTTCCTGGGAGACAGAGATGAGCTGTATTCCAGACTGTCGCGCTTCTCTTACGAGACGGCCGGCGAAGAGGCACACGTTCTGAGCGCCAACAGCCGCCGGATTAACCGGGAGTACAAGGAGAAGATGGTCTTTCAGGTGCTCAGGCACTACGCGAAGAGACTGTTCCTTCCCGTGCCGCTCAGGAGGATAGTGAATACCGTCAGCTCCGTTCCACGCATATGGCTCGCTCTGAAGACACTCGCCTCCGGCAGGCTCAACGTTGACGTTCTGGACGGCGTCGCGATAGGCACCTCGCTTCTGACAGGGGACTTTTCCACTGCCGGATCGGTGCGCTTCCTGCTCGGGCTCGGAGATACTCTGGACGCCTGGACGCACAAGAAGTCCGTAGACGATCTGGCTAAGAACATGGCTCTTCAGGTCGAGCAGGTGTGGCAGCTTCAGGACGGCGGGACCGAGGAGGCAGTGCCGCTTTCGGGCATCGTTCCGGGAGACCGCATAGTGGTCCACACAGGACATGTTATCCCGCTCGACGGCGTGGTCGAGCGCGGCGACGTCATGGTCAACCAGGCGTCGCTCACCGGCGAATCAGTGCCTGTCGCAAAGCGCGCGGGCTCGTCGGTATACGCGGGCTCGGTCGTCGAGGAGGGTAACTGCGTCGTGAGAGTCACTCACAGTGCGGGCGAGAACCGCTACGACCGCATAGTCCGCATGATAGAGGAATCTGAGCGCCTCAAATCCGGCACGGAAAAGCGCGCCTACAGCCTGGCTGACAGGCTCGTTCCCTGGTGCCTCGCGGGCAGCGCCGTCACCTGGCTGCTGACCCAAAACACCACGCGCGCCGTCTCGGTGCTCATGGTCGATTTCTCGTGCGCCCTCAAGCTCTCGATGCCGCTCAGCGTGCTCTCCGCCATGCGGGAAGCCGGCAAGCACAAGATCACGGTCAAGGGCGGCAAGTACATGGAGATCCTGAGCAACGCGGATACCGTTATATTCGACAAGACCGGTACTCTGACCAACGCCTGCCCAACGGTGAGCGATGTGGTCGCCTTCCACGGTCTGGACGAAAAGGAGATGCTTCGCACGGCGGCCTGCCTTGAGGAGCACTTCCCGCATTCGGTGGCGAACGCGGTGGTCAGAGCCGCCATGGAGCGCGGCCTCGACCATCAGGAGCTCCACAGCGAGGTGGAGTACGTCGTCGCCCACGGCATAGCCTCGAGGCTGGGCGGCGAGCGCGTCGTCATAGGCAGCCGTCACTTCGTGTTTGAGGACGAGGGAGTCAGGGTCCTTCCGGAGGACGAGGAGCTGTTCGCGTCTCTCACTCCGGAGCATTCATGGCTTTACCTCGCCATAAGCGGAGTTCTGTCCGCCGCCATAGGGATCTACGATCCTTTGAGGTCGGAGGCAAAGGAGATAGTCGACGAGCTCCACGAAGCCGGTATCGGCCGCGTGGTGATGCTGACCGGGGATAACCGCAATACCGCAGCAGCCATAGCGCGAACGCTCGGCATCGACTAGTTCCGCGCCGAGGTCCTCCCTGAGGACAAGGCCGCCTACATACGGG
>JAEENW010000153.1 GCA_016283945.1 Bacillota bacterium | reverse complement strand
TTCGGCGGCTACACCACCAGGCGCTGCCGGATCGAGGGAGACAAAGCGGGCTTTGAGACCTCATATCCCTGGACGCGCGGCCATTTCGAACCGGACGAGGAGAGCTGGACAAAGGATGAGTTCATAGACGGACTGCGGCGCCTGCATCTCGGCGAATGGAAGTGCAGCTACGTCGATACCAAGGTCCTTGACGGTGAGGAGTGGGAACTCACCCTGAAGTTCAAGTCCGGCCGCAGGCAGCTGAATATCAGCGGCATCAACGCCTACCCCTACAACTTCGACAGGCTCTGCGATCTGTTCGGGATGGAAGAAGACTGAACGCGCCACCCGCATGCAGAGAGCTTTCGCGCTGCTGCAGTACTGAACACACATAAGCCTTTCATGTGATTTCGCCGGGGCGAATGCCCCGGTTTTTATCGTACAAGAGCCATCCGCGGCGTCTGAGGCGGACATCCGCAGCGCCGGTACTCTGCGAAAGCGAGCTTCAGCGATGCTTGAGCAGTAGTACCGCTGCGCGAGGACTAAGCGCGAGCGGTCCGCCGAGGATGCCGCGAGATGAGCTCTCGACTACGCCCCGGCAGCGGGAGCGTGTCTGCGCCGGCAGTGCGGAGCATTTCACTAAGCGCGAGCGGTCCGCCGAGGATGCCGCGAGATGAGCTCTCAGTATAAATCCCGGCAGCGGGAGCGTGTCTGCGCCGGCTGTGCTGAGCGCTTCACTAATCGCGGCGCGCAAAAAATCTCAGAATGATGCTTGACACCGTACTATGCGTAGTAGTACACTTATGCCACGGAAAGGAGACAGCGATGTTCAGACTGGATAACAAAAGCAGAAAGTCCATCTATGAACAGATAGTCGACGGCTTCAAGGAGATGATAGTCCGCGGCGAGCTGCTGCCCGGGGACAGGCTGCCCTCGGTCAGAGAGCTCTCGGCGCAGCTCACGGTCAATCCGAACACCATCCAGAAGGCTTACGCCGCGCTGGAGAGCCAGGACTGGATCTACACGGTCAGCGGCAAGGGCTGCTACGTGGGAGACGACATCAAGAAGCCGGACGATAAGCAGCTCGAGGGGATCTACGCCGCCATCGGCACGGCCCTGTCGGAGCTGCTCTACCTGGGCGTCCCCGAGGAGGACGCTAAAAAGAGGATCATAGAGATGATAGAGGAAAGGAGGAGCCGCTAATGATCGAAGTCAAGGGACTCTCGAAGAGCTTCGGCGATCATCAGGCGCTGAAGAACCTGGATCTGCACGTTAAGACGGGCTCCATTTACGGCCTGATCGGAGTGAACGGCTCCGGCAAGACCACGCTTATAAAACACATCACGGGAGTGCTGCTCCCCGACAGCGGCACGGTGAAGATCGACGGGCAGGACGTCTACGACAACATCTCCGTCAAGGAGCGCCTGGGTTACATCCCCGACGACCTGTACTTCTTCAACTCCTACGACCTGAAGGGCATGAAGAGCTTCTACCGCGGGCTCTACCCGAACTTCAGCGAGCAGCGCTTCGACGCCATGGTGAAGGACTTCGGTCTTCCCGAGGGCAAGAAGCTCAGCAAGTTCTCCAAGGGCATGCAGAAGCAGGCGGCCTTCGCGCTGACCATGAGCGCGATGCCCGAGGTGCTGGTGCTCGACGAGCCGGTGGACGGACTCGACCCGGTGGTCAGGCACAAGCTCTGGCGCTACGTCATGCAGGACGTGGCCGAGAGGAGCGCGACCGTGCTCATCTCTTCACATAACCTCAGAGAACTCGAGGGCGTCTGCGATTCCGTCGGGATCATCTCCGGCGGGGAGATGAAGCTCGAGGGCGACATCGAGGACCTCAAGAACTACGTTACCAAGCTCCGTGAGAACCGCGGAGAGGGGACCGAGACCGATCTCAGCCTGGAGGAGGTATTCCTCTACGAGATGGGCGAGGATCCGCTTCCCGGTGCGAAGGGAGGTCTTAAATAATGAAAAACAAGGGATTCTTCTCAAAAGTTCTCTTCATCGAGAACCTCAAGCGCTTCTGGCCCCTGGCCTTCGTCGGCTTCGTGATCTGCTTCCTGAGCGGCCCCATGAGCGTCATCCGCTCCGGAGCAAAGAACGGCGTGCGCTTTGCGCTCATCGATCTCAACCTGGGCTACATGTTCGTGGCTCTCACCCTGTCGGTCGCCGCCGCGGTCTGCGTGTTCGGCTACCTGCAGAAGGTCAGCAGCGTAAGCGTGATGCACTCGATGCCCTTCTCCAGGAGGAGCCTCTACGTGACCTCCTACCTCTCGGGCTTGTTCATCGCGCTGCTCCCGATGATACTCACGTTGCTCACTCTGGTCGTGCTGAGAAAGCCGGTGTATCCCGACAGCGACAGCTACTGGTACCTGGGGCTCACGACCTCTCTCGGCAAGGAGATCACCGGCGACGTATTCAGCTTCGGCATGCTGCTGCGCTGGTTCGCCGGGCAGTTCGTGCTGATAGCCTTCAGTTACTCGGTCTCCGTGCTCGCGGGCATTATCTCGGGCAACACCGTGATCCACGCGCTCACCGCCTGCGGGCTGAACGCAATAGTTCCGGCGCTCTACGGGCTCTACCTGCTCTACAGAGAGCTCTTCCTCTGGGGAGTTCCGGCCTCCGACCTGAATACCTCCGTGCTTTTGAAGATGCACCCGGTGTTCTCCTACCTGAGCGGCGGGCTCGGCCCCTTCGGGCTCAGCAAGCCCTGGAACAGCTCGATCTACGCCTACGTCGCGGTGACGATAGCCGTCACCCTGCTGGGCTTCCTGCTCTACAGGATCAGGCCTCTCGAGAGGGCGACCGACAGCTACGTCTTCCGCCCGGTGTCCTACCTGATCACCGCGCTGCTGGTGCTCTGCTTCGGAAGCATCATCGGCATGATAATGAACGAGGTCACCGGCGGCTACAGCGGCTACATCATAGGAAGCGTCGCGAGCTTCGTCGCGGCTGAGATGATAGTGCGCAAGACCACCAGGATCGTGAGCCGCGAGAGCCTCATATCCCTCGTGCTCTGCGCCGCGATGATGACCCTGATGGTCGGAGGCTTCGCGATGGATCTCTTCGGCATCGAGGACGTGATCCCCAAGGCCGAGAGCATAGAGAGCGTGAACTTCAACGACTGGGTGAGCAGCATGAACTCGCTCACCGCGGACAACGAGAAGTCCATCGAAGACATCCGCGCCCTGCACTCGGTGATAATCGGAAATAAGGAATTCCTCAAAAACAGGAACGGCGCCGAAGGCTCCGCGAAGTTCATGATCGGAGACAAGGCCTACGATCCCGAGGAGGAGAACTGGACAGGCGTCAAGTTCGTATACCAGCTCAAGAACGGCGGAATGCTTACCAGACAGTACGACGTTCCGGTCAGGATGCTCGCGGAATCGAAGGAGCTCCAGGCGGCCTATCTGGATACCGACAACTACATCACAGGAGCAGATATCATGAGGTTCGACCCCGAGAAGCTCGATGTGGGCTTCTGGTTCGACCGCTACGAGCAGCCCGATCCGAATGCTGACGGAAGCTTCGTGGAGTACAGCAACAGCGGTATGCTCAGCACCGAGCAGAAGGCCGCCCTCATAGAGGCCGTCGCGAAGGACTGCGACGAGTTCAGGAACGATATTAGCAAGATCTACGAGTGGCGCACCAGAAACGACGCGGGCATAGCCTACGGATACCTTCACATGGGAAACAGGATCAGCGAGGCAGAGTACAAGGCCGAGATGGCCAGAGGCCTGAGCTTCAGCGAGCTCTACCGCGTCTCGGAGATAAGCGAGAAGTCCGACGACGTTACGCGCACCGAGTACGAGCGCACTTGCGATCTGGACCTGTCCAAATGCGGCGACAACGTCGAAGCGGTGCTCCTCCGCTTCCTGGAGGAGATTCCCGAGCTCAGGGAGAACGCGACGCGCCAGTAGCCCTCAGAAACGCATGACTCACGAAAAAAGACCGGAGGCTTCAGGCCTCCGGTCTTTTGCTGCGGTCTATAACAGGGCGGGCCGGCGTTCGCGCGGGCGCTGCGCCTTGGAAGCGGCAGCGGGACGCGACGCTCTCGCGGCTCCCTACTCCTCCTTCAGCGAGCTGATGGGGGTGAAGCTGCCGTCCTCGTTGGGGCGGAATACGTAGTGCTCCTTGAGGTAGATGACGTCCTTGCGGTTGACGGTCTCGAGCTCGGCGAGTATGGCGGCGCGGGCTACGACCTCGGCTCCGGCCTTCTTGACGAGCTCCTCGACGGCTCTGACGGAGTCGCCGGTCGCGATGACGTCGTCGATGATAGCGACTCTCTTGCCGCGGATCTTGTCGGCGTCGACGCCGTTGAGGTAGAGGGTCTGCTCCTTCTGCGTGGTGATGGAGTAAACGGTGCAGCTGATCGCGTCCTGCATGTAGGGCTTCTTGCTCTTGCGGGCGATGATGAAATCCTTCATACCCATCAGGCGGGACATCTCGTAGGTGAGGATGATGCCCTTGGCCTCGGCGGTCACGAGGTAGTCGACCTCGGGCAGCCTCTCGACGAGCTTGGGCGCGCAGGTCTGGACGAGCTCGGTGTCGGAGATGCAGACGAAGCTCGCGAGGGCGAGGTCGTCGGCGATCTTCACGTAGGGGAGCTTCCTCTTGATCCCGTAGATCTCAAAATCGAAATACTTCCATTGTTCACTCATTGCGGTTCTCCTGTGGTTCTTGGGGTAGTCGGTCGTATATCAGTGAAATGATAACTGTGTCGGGGCGCTCCGGCGGCTCTGCGAAGGCCGCGCGGGCGCGTCAGGCCCGGTCCGGCGCTCAGTCAGCGGCGCTCTCCTTAAGCTGGTGCTCCTTGATGTACTTCGTCCACTTGATGTAGCCGTAGGTGGTGTTGGTGAGGTATCCCAGCTTGAGGATGAGCAGCACGTACTGCCCGGAGAGCACGTTGATGATGATCTCGAAGATCGCCACGGCGTACCAGGCGATCCACTGCTCGCGGTATCTCAGCCAGATGAAGACTCCGTTGGCGATGGACGCGGCGGAGACGAAGGCGTCCAGGTAGCAGATCAGGATCTCGACGTCGCGGTTCTGGATGAAGTCGGAGATGAGCACGTCCTCGGTGAGGTAGGCGGTGAAGCCTCCGATGACGAAGGTCCATACCGCGATGCCCGCCAGCACGCAGAACTCCTGCCAGCCGGTGAGCCTCCTGACCTCGGTGAGCTCCTCCTGCTCGCGGTCCTTGTGCCTGTCCCAGTTGATGAAGCTGATGATGTCGATAGGGATCCAGAAGAAGATCGTGGTCGCGAGGGTCGTCCACCTGTAGGCGAGTACGACGCAGACCGCTATCTCGGCGGCCTCGACTCCCAGCGAGACTATGAAGTTCCACTTGCTCTGCTTGCTGATGAGCAGCTCGCAGGTGATGTTGAGGACTATGTCGGCCAGGTAGAGGGCCATTATGATGTTGCCGTTGACTCCGTTGGCTTCCTCCTCGGGGAAGAGGAAGGCGAAGATGAAGGCCAGGGTGAGTATGGAAACGTACCAGATCTTCTCGTACGTCGTGAAGTAATTCAACAGCTTTCTCATATCAGATATCCTCTTTCCAGGCCGCGAAGGAGACGTCCGAGGGCATCTCCCAGGCCCCTCTCGGAGAGAGGCTCAGCCTTGTGATCTGCGGCCCCTCGGGGCTGCAGTTTCTCTTGAACTGCTGAGTGAAGAAGCGGCTTATGAAGGTCGAGAGCCACTTGTCGACGGTCTCCGCGTCGTAGGTCCCTGCGAAGAGCTCCTTCGCCCTGGCAGCGATGTCGGCAGGGCGCTCGCCCTTGCCCGCGAGCTCCCAGAGGAAGAAGTCGTGGAGCTCGTAGGGGCCTACCTTGTCCTCCGTGACCTGCGCAATATTGCCCCTCCTGTCGGGAGGCAGCAGCTCCGGGGAGACCGGGGTGTCGAGCACGTCGAGCAGAGCCTCGGAGAGGAGCTCGGGATCTCCCGCGGGCGGGTACATGTACTCGCCGCACTTGAGGTCGAGCGCCGCGGTCTCAATGGTCTTCTTGACGAGGCCCTTGGTGAGCCCGCAGTTGACCGAGTACATCGCGAGATGGTCGCCTCCGTAGGTGCACCAGCCGAGGGCGGCCTCGGACATGTCGCCGGTACCGACGACGAGGCCGTTCACGTCGCCGCAGATGTCCATGAGTATCTGCGTGCGCTCCCTTGCCTGGGCGTTCTCGTAGGTGGCGTTGCGCTCCTCCTCGCTGTGGCCTATGTCCCTGAAGTGCAGGCGCACGGATTCCGCGATGGGGATCTCCCTCATGTCGGCTCCGAGCTCCCTCATGAGCGCCAGGGCGTTGCCCTTGGTGCGCCCGGTGGTGCCGAAGCCCGGCATGGTGACCGCGATGAGGTCGGAGGGCTTCCTGCCGAGGAGCTGAAGGGCAGCCGCGGCGGCGAGCATCGCGAGGGTGGAGTCGGAGCCTCCGCTCACGCCGATGACGGCCTTGTCTATATGGGCGCGCTCCATCCTCTCGGCGAGCGCGGCAGCCTGTATCCTGAGTATGTCCCTGCAGTAGGGCATGACGTAGGCGGGGTCTGAGGGGAGGAAGGGGTCTCTCTCGGAGAACTCGAGAGCACAGGCGTCGAGCCTTCTGAAGAGCTTCTCTCTCTTCGCCCTGCAGAGCTCGGTCACACGGAAGTCCTTCTCGACCGTGGTGATCGCGACGGCGCTGTCTCCGCCGCGCTCGTAGCTCTCTGTCTGGAAGAGCAGCTCGCCGCGGTCGGCGATGACGCACTTGCCGCCGAAGACTCCGGAGGTCGTGGACTCCCAGGGGCCGGCGTTCGCGTAGGCGATGAGGCCGGTCTCGGCGCTGAGCTCCATCAGCCTCCTGGTGGTGGCCAGGCCGTCTCCGGCGAGGCTGGGGGAGGCGTCGAGGATCAGCGTGAGGGGGGCGTAGCAGCCCTCTTGACTGTTTCCAAATCTTACCATAAAATCAAAGGGAGCGAGGCCCTGCACCGGACCTTCCGGGACGCAGAGGGTCTTTCCCCTGTATATGACCGCCGCGCAGCTCTCGGCTCCGCTTCCGGCCGCTACGGGAAGCCCGCAGACTATGGTGATGTCGAGCTCTTCTGTCTCCGACGCGAGCTTTTCGAGGGCTCTGTCGGCTGCCCTGAGCAGGGCTTTGGAGCTCCTGAGGGAGCCGAGGCTCGCCCCTGTGAGCGAATCCTTGGGGAAGCAGATGAGCTGCGTTCCGTTCGCGGCGGCGCTCCTGGCCGCTTCGGCGATGGCCGCTGCGTTGGCGGCGGGGTCTCCGAGCGTGAGCCTGGGGCTCGCGGCGCAGATCTTGATGCTCTCTTTCATAAAAGCCGTTCCTCCGAACCGGGGAGATATGACGGATATTTCAATTGCTTTAACGTAAAGATTATAGCGGAAAAACTCGTCAATGCAATAGCGCTGAGCTTGTTATATAATTAGAAAAAACAGAAGGCGGAGGCCGTATGAGCAAAGAATTCTACATAGCGGACGCGCAGGTAGACGCGTCCTTTACCGATAACTTCATGGTGAAGAGCATATCTCTCCGTGTAGACTCCAAGGGCAAGCAGTACCTCGACATAGGGCTCGGGGACCGCAGCGGCGAGATCTCGGGCAAGAAATGGGACGTCACCGAGGACGAGGCGGCCCAGCTCGGCAGGCTGCGCGAGGGCGACCTCGTCAAGGTCCGCGGGCTCGTCACCGAGTGGAACGGCACCAAGCAGCTGCGCATCTTCAAGATAAGGAAGGCCGATCCCGAGGCGGACGGTCTCGATATCTCCGACTACGTGAAGGCAGCGCCCGAGTCAGGCGCCGCCATG
>JAEENW010000152.1 GCA_016283945.1 Bacillota bacterium | reverse complement strand
AGGAGGAGCTCAGAAGCGCCTACGAGGCCGAGATATTCAGGCTGCGCGGAAGCCACGAGGCGGAGATCAACCGCCTAAAGAGCAGCTACGAGGAGGAGATCTCGGACATCAAGACCGATATGGCAGCCCAGATCGAGGGCTTACGGAAGCGCTCCGAGGGCGAGCTGAGGATCAACAGCGAGAACTTCAAGAGCAGGCTCGAGCTCGAGCGGGAGCAGTCCGGCCGCAAGATAAGCGAGCTGAACGCGCAGATCAAGCCGCTCAGGGACGAGATATCCGCGCTGAGGGACGAGCGCTCCCTGCTCAGGGATTCGCTCTCCGAGGCGGTCAAAAAGAAGGAGAAGGCCGAGGCGGAGACAGCGAGGGTCAGGGCGGAGACGAAGGAGCTCCAGAGCCTGGCCGCCAACGACCTCGCGCTCGCTGACGTGAAGGCGAAGAACGCCGAGGAGCTTCAGGCCAGGGCGGCTGCCGCCATGGAGGAGGCTCAGAGGATAAGGCGCGAGGCTGAGAGCGCAGCCGCCGCGTCCGAGAGCGCCAGGCGGGAGGCCGAGAGGAAGGAAAGAGAGGCAGCCGCGCGCGCCGAGAAGGAGATACGCGCCAGAGAGAAGGCCGAGAAGAGATACAGGGACGGGACTCTGTCAAGCTACCTCGCCGAGAAATTCTCCGGAAGGAGCAGGTTCGAGGCTCAGGGCGAGCAGGATCCCCGCTCCTGAAAGCTATTTATCGTCTCATGAACGGTCCCGATGGTGTATAATATCTGATTGGATAATTGCAGACCGGAGCGTCCTGCGGATGAGCACGGCTCATGCCCCGGACGACCGGGATGAGCCGTTTACAGGAACAACAATTATGACCTTCAGCCCCGAGGGGCGGAGAGGAGAGCCAAATGAAGAAGATCATCAGCGCCGCGCTCGCTTTCGCGCTCGTTCTGGCGGGCTGCTCAGCCGCTTTCGCAGCGGCGGGCTACAGTGACGTGCCCGAAGAACACTGGGCTGCCCCCTATATCGAGAGGGCGAGCTCCGAGGGCGCCGTCCAGGGCATAGGAGAGGGCAAATACGACCCTGAGTCGGCAGTGACCTACGCTCAGTTCGTAACCGTGCTCGCGAGGAAGTACTTCCCCGCGGAGCTAAACGCCGCTCATAAGTATCCCGAGTTCCTCAATCTCGGCGGCACCGACTACGGCGACTGGAGATATCCCGCCTGGTCCGTCTACGCCGGAGAGGAGCTGCTCGGAGCCAAGAAGGTCAGCGTAAACAGCTTCTTCAGCGACCCGATCCCCAGGGAGGATATGGCCCTTATGATCAGGAACATAGTCAAGAAGCTCAACCACGAGGCTGAGGTCACCGACGCCGACAGGGCGAAGGTCCCCGATCTCCATCTCGCCGACAGCGGCATGTTCATCGACATGTTCCAGATGCCGGCTGAGTTCAACTTCGCGGCCCTCGACGCGGACATACAGAACGCCGTCGCCTGGTGCTACAAGGCCGGGATACTGCAGGGCGTCGACGCCGCGGGCCGCTTCGATCCCCAGGGATACGTCACCAGAGCCCAGCTCGCCGCGATCTACTGCAGGACCGCCGACGCTGTCTACTACCTCATGAACGACTCCGAGGACGTTCCCGCCGAGGAGCTCCCGGCTCAGGAGATATCCGACGCCGACGTCAAGCTCATCGTGGACAAGGAGAACGCCGACCGGAAGGAGATGGGCCGCTGGATACTCACAGTGGACGAGGATCTCTGTGAGGCCGCGAGGACAAGGGCTGAGGAGATCTCCAGGTCCTTCTCCCACAACCGTCCGGACGACGACAGCCTCTACAACACGGCTATCCCGGGCAGCGTTCCCTACACCTGGTCCGCCGAGAACATCGCCGAGGCGCCCGACGCGGCGACCGCTCTGCAGCTCTGGCTCGACTCCGAGTCCCATTACATGAACATGACCAACGGCAGGGCAAAGAAGACCGGCGTGGGAGTCTACGGGCACTTCTTCGTGCAGCTGTTCACTAACTAGGGGAAGATACAGTCAGTGCCTCATTGGGTAGCGGCTTATGCCACGGGGAGGCATAGCCTGTTCGCTTATGCACTGTATTGTGAAGTTCTATAACCAGATGGATAGAGTTATTTATAGCGGGAGCTTTACCACGCCCGACGGTGTGAAGCTCCCGCTATTTCATTTTCCTCATTTGTTTTTTCGGAAGTAAGCCGTTCAACTCAAAGCGTTTTCCGATATAAAGAGCCTTCAGACTGTTTAAAATTCATTTGACTAATCATGTTCAGTATGTCAACATATACAGTGTATATATAAGTCTTGCTTTATGCGCTCTGCGCGTAAAGTGAGTCCGTCACCATTTTTAATAGGAGAGTCTTATGAAACGCAGATTTGTTCTACTAAGGGGAGTCATCAGCGTCCTGCTGGTCCTGACGCTCTGCGTCGGTCTCTCGCTCACTGCGGTCTATGCTGGGGAGGGAGAGGTTCCGACGACCAATAAGAGCGTCGTGCTGGACGAGGATGACGGTACTTACACCATCACTTTGGACATCACGGGCGATTCTGTGCTCGAGGTGAGCAAAGCGAATGTCATCGTCGTGCTCGACACATCGTATAGTATGGATGAGGACACAGGGAACACAACTGTGACCTATACCCAGACAGAGAACCCTGGAAATGAGGCTTATGGTCTTGTTGATGGACAATATGTTCTTCTACATCGAGAGGTCACGGGTTATCTCTTCTGGCAAACAGTCACGTACTATTACCCGTGGAATGGAAGTACGTCAAACAGTACCGAATACAATGGGCCTTATTATACGAGACAGCCAGCCAATCAGCGCAGGATAGAAGCTGCAATTATGGCTGCAAATGATCTTGCGGGCGCATTATTGGCATCTAACGGTACCTCCGAATCAGACCGAGATATCGTAGAGATGGCGCTCGTCACATTTGACAACAACGCGTCTGTTAAAACAGCGACTCCCGTTACCAGCTTAGTTGATTGGAATAATGCCATATCTGGAGTTGACGCGAATAACGGAGGCTGGAATCAATATTATGGACGATATAACGG
>JAEENW010000151.1 GCA_016283945.1 Bacillota bacterium | reverse complement strand
TGTCAAGGACGACGTCATGGCCGTGTACGGCCTCATCGCCGAGGCCGAGAGCCACGCCCACGGACAGCCGGTCGACCAGATCCACTTCCACGAGGTCGGCAGCATGGACGCCGTCGCGGACGTTACCGCGGTGTGCCTGCTCATGAACAGGATAGCGCCCGACCAGGTGATCGCCTCGCCGGTACACGTGGGAAGCGGCCACGTGCGCGCCGCCCACGGCGTGCTGCCTGTCCCGGCTCCCGCGACGGCCTTCATACTGAAGGACGTTCCCATCTACGGAGGCAGGATACAGGGCGAGCTCTGCACCCCGACCGGCGCCGCGCTGCTCAAGCACTTCGCCGACCGCTTCGGCGACATGCCCGCGATGAAGGTCAGGGGCATAGGCTACGGCATGGGAAAGAAGGACTTCGAGGCCGCGAACTGCGTCCGCGTCATGCTCGGCGACAGCTCCGACGGAGCCGCCGACACCGTATATGAGCTCTCCTGCAACGTCGACGACATGAGCGCCGAGCGCCTGAGCTTCGCGCTCGAGAGGCTGCTCGAGGCCGGGGTCCTCGACGTCTTCACCCAGCCCATAGGCATGAAGAAGTCCCGCCCGGGCGTCATGGTCACCGTGCTCTGCAGGCCCGAGGACCGCGAGCGCGCGGCCTCCATGATGTTCAAGTACATCAGCACCATAGGCATACGCGAGGTCAGGAAGGAGCGCTACGTGCTGCGCAGGAGCGTCGAGCGCGTCGACACTCCCTACGGAAAGATCTCGCGCAAGGACTCCTTCGGCTACGGAGTGTCCCGCTCCAAGTACGAGTACGAGGATCTCGCCCGCATCGCCCGCGAGAACGAGCTCAGCATCGACGAGATCATCGACGAGATAGAGAAGAAGTGACGCCGGCGACCTGAGGCTGCCGAAGCCCGCCCGCAAGCGCTCATACGCGCTCAATATCCCGCATAAACGCCGCGCGCTATTCAAAAAGCGCGCGGTTTCTGTTATGATATACTGGATATGCCCGCCGGCCGCCCGGCGTCCTCAGGAGTTTGCACCCGCATGCGCGAAGAGACCAGAAAAAAGAACATACGCACCATAGGCGTGATGATGGCCCTGACCCTGCTGGGCAAGGTCCTCGGGCTCGCGCGCGACCTTCAGCTCGGGCACAGGCTTGCCACCGGCATGGAGGCCGACGCCTTCCTCGCCGCGAGCCGCATCCCGCGCAACTTCTTCGACGCGGTCTTCGCGTCGGCGATCTCCGCGAGCTTCATCCCCGTCTTCAACATGTACCTGGAGAAGAAGGGTAAGGAGGAGGCCTTCAGGCTCTCGAGCGCCTTCATCACGGTGATCTCGATAGCGACGCTGGGCTTCAGCGCCCTGGGCATGGCCTTCTCCCCGCAGATCACGGGCTTCCTCGCCGACGGCTTCGAGGGCGAGGCGGCGCAGTTGTGCAGCTCGCTCCTTCGCATACTCTTCCCGACCGTGTTCTTCACCGGGGCGGCGTTCTCCATCCTCGGGATACTGCAGTCCCTTGGCGGGTTGAACATCCCGGCGCTGCTCCGCACCGCCTCCACCGCGGTGATAATAGCATATTTCTTCCTGCTCTTCGGGCGCTTCGGCGTCTTCGGCCTCGCGTGGGCCTTCCTCGCGGGCTGGGCGGTGCAGGTGCTCATGCAGCTTCCCTCGCTCAGGCGCTTCGGCTACAGCTACAGGCCGTCCCTGAGGCACGAGGGGCTCTCCGCGATATGGAAGCTCATGCTTCCCGTGCTCGTGAGCACCTGGATGCAGCCCGTGAACCTCACCGCGGCGGCCAAGTTCGCCTCGAGGATAGAGGGCGGGGCCTCGTCTCTGGAGTACGCGAACACTCTCTACACTATAGTGACCGGGGTCTTCGTGCTCTCGATCGCGAACGTGATATTCCCCGAGCTCTCCAGGCTCAGCGCCCACGGCGACGGCGCCTCCATAAGCGAGGCCGCGGGGCAGACCCTGCGAGAGATGCTCTTCATACTGATACCGATGTCCGCGGGGCTCTTCGCCCTGGCTGAGCCGCTCATCAGGCTGCTATACGAGTGGGGCGACTGGGCCGCTGACTCCACGGCGCTGACCTCGGGTGCCCTGGCTTGGCTCTCCCTCGGGATGACTGGCTACGGGATCCAGGTCATACTGAGCCGGCTCTACTACGCCATGCAGGAGGGAAGTCTTCCGCTCGTCTCGGGCGCGGTCTCCGTAGCCGTGAACATCGCACTCTGCGCGCTCCTGTGGAGCAGGGCCGGGATAAGCGGTCTCGCCGCTTCCCTGGCACTATCGACCGCCGCGGGAGCCGCGGTGCTGCTCATAGCTTATCTCAGGCGCTTCGGCGGCAGCGGCCGCTCCGGCGCCGCGGACATAATAAAGATGCTCGCGGCGGCAGCTGTGATGATGGCAGCCGTCATTGCCTGCACCGGGATGACCGCCGGCTTCTCCGACGGCCTCGCGGGAAGGGCGCTCAAGGTGCTCGTTCCCACGCTCGCCGGCGCCGCCGTGTACTTCGCCTGCGCGCTGCTCCTGAAGATAGACACCTTCAGGCAGCTGCTCGGGCTCTTCAGAAAGAGGAAAAACGATTGATCCAGCAGAGCTTGATAATAGGCGGGATGATGAGGGCGCTGAGCTCCGCCGCCGCTGCCCTGAAGGGGAGCGCGGCAGGGCGGGCCTTTGAGCGCCTCTGCGCCGCCATAGCTTCAAAGTGGCAGGAGAGCCTCCTCGTGGGACTCTTCTGCAGGCCCTCGTATCTGGAACCGGTCAGCGCCGCGCGCGGCAGGGACAGGCTGTGCTCCGGCTTCGAGCGCACCGGGCTCAAAAAGCTCCTCAGCGGAAGCGTCTTCCTAAGGTGCTTCTTCTGGGCGGCGCTCGCGGCCTTCCTCACGCCACTGCTTCCGACCATGGCGGTGCTCGCGCTCTGCGTCGCGGGCTACGGCTCCGTAATGCTCAGGGCGCTCTTTGAGAGGAGCTACGCCAGGAGGCGCTCTCCTCTGAGCCTTCCCGTCAACATCTACGCCGTCTGCTACGCGGTAGGGACGCTCACGTCCGTCGACCCTAAGGGCAGCCTCTACATAGGGGTGCTCTCGGTCTTCTTCATGCTGTTCTCCACGGTGCTCTTCTACAGCGCGGACAGCAGGAGGCAGGTGGACTTCCTCGTCGCCGCCCTCGTGACCGCCGCGGCTGCGGTATCCTGCTACGGCATACTGCAGTACAAATTCCGCTGGGGCTACCAGTCCGCCGCCTGGGTGGACGACGACATGTTCTCGTCCATACGCTTCCGCGTCAGCGCGACTCTTCAGAACCCCAACATGCTCGGGCAGTACCTGATACTGATGATACCTCTGGGCGGCGCCAAGCTGCTGAGCTGCAGGGGAGCCCTGAAGAGGGCGTATTACTTCTGCTGCTGCGCGGCCATGTGCCTCTGCATGCTGCTGACCTTCTCGAGAGGAGCCTGGCTTGGCCTGCTCTTCGCGGGCGCGGCGTTCTTCGTGATGCTCAGCCCGAGGCTGCTCTTCCTCGCGCCCTTCGCTCTGGCGGCGCTCTGGGCGGTCCTTCCCGAAACAATAATCTCGAGGTTCACCAGCATAGGCGATCTCTCGGACAGCTCTACCTCGTTCAGGCTCAACATCTGGCTCGGCACCCTGAGGATGCTCAGGGACGGCTACTGGAAGACCGGCATAGGCCCCGGCACCGAGGCCTTCAACAGGGTCTATCCCTACTACAGCTACGAGACGGTCGTCGCCCCTCACTCGCACAATCTCTTCCTGCAGATAGTCTGCGACGCTGGCATAGCCGCGCTCTTAGTGTTCCTCTGGATACTCGTGAGATATTTCCGCCTGCTCCTCGGAGCGGTCAGGGCCGAGAAGGACCCGGTCTCCCGCATGCTTCAGATCGCCTGCGCTTCCGGGATGCTCGGCTTCCTGGTCCAGGCGATGACTGACTATTCCTTCTACAATTACAGGGTCATGCTGATCTTCTGGATCTGCGTCGGGCTCGGTGAGCTCTGCGCGTACAGGAGCCGCATGAAGAGCGGAGGTGAGCTCTTCGGATGATAAAGGTGCTCAACGTCATAAGCGACAGCAACATAGGAGGAGCCGGAAGGGTCCTGATCAACTACCTCGAGAACTGCGACCGCGAGGAGTTCAGGACCATGATCGCCCTCCCGAAGGGGAGCCTGCTCGCCGAGCCCCTGAGGCAGCTCGGAGGCGAGGTCTACGAGCTCGACGGGCTCGCGGAGCGCTCCTACTCTAAGGAAGACGTGAAGCTGCTCGAGGCCCTCATCAGGGAGCTCAAGCCGGACATCGTGCACACCCACGGGGCGCTCTCCGGCAGGATCGCCGGCAGGCGCTGCGGCTGCAAGGTCGTCTATACCAGGCACAGCGCGTTTCCGGTTCCCGCGAAGCTCAAGTATCCGCCCGGCCGCTGGGTCAACAAGCTCGTCAACGAGCACTACGCGGATCACATCATCGCGGTCAGCCCCGCGGCGGCCGAGAACCTCACGGACGCGGGGATCTCCCCGAAGCTCATTACGGTCATGATGAACGGGGTGAGCGCCGTCGAGAGGCGGCCGGCCGAGGAGACCGCGTCACTCAGGTCGAGGCTCGGCATAGCGCCGGAGGATTTCGTCCTCGGCATACTCGCGAGGATAGAGCCCTACAAGGGCCATCTGCATATAATAGAGGCGCTCGACATGCTGCGTGGCAGGGGCAGGAAGCCCGTGCTGCTCATCGCGGGCAGCGGCTCTTACGAGGAGGAGCTCAAGTCGGAGGTCCGCTCGCGCGGACTTCAGGATCAAGTGCAGTTCCTGGGCTTCTGGGGCGACGTCGCGCCATTCCTGAGCGCGCTGGACCTTCAGCTCAACGCCTCCTACGGCACGGAGACCTCGAGCCTCTCGGTGCTCGAGGGCCTGAGCATGGGGCTTCCGGCGGTGGTCTCGAGCTACGGCGGCAATCCCTGGCTCATAGACGACGAGGAGGACGGGCTCATCTTTAAAAACAGGGACAGCGCCGACCTCGCCGCAAAGATAGAGAGGCTGATGGACAGCCCCGAGGAGCTCGCGCGCATGGGCGAGAGGGCGAAGGAGATATTCCAGCAGCGCTTCACGGGGAAGATCTTCGCCGGAAACGTCGAAAAGGTATACAGAGAGGTCCTGGAGGGATCGAAGAATGGCTAAGAACACAGAGAGGAAGCTTCGCTTCAACATCATAGACGTCCTCATATTAGTGCTGGTCGCGGCCCTCGGGATCGCGGCGGTCGCGTTGAGGAACAGGAGCTCCGAGAGCGGCGGAAGGCAGATCGAGACCTACCCGATGAGCTTCACCGTTGAGCTGCAGTCAGCCCCCGAGGGAATGCTCGAGCAGATGAAGCCCGGGAAGAACATCTACCGCTCTACGGACGGGACCTACCTCGGTACCATCAAGAGCGTTAGCTCAGCCCCGCACAGCGAGATCAAGTACTCGGAGACCTCAGGAGTCTTCGAGGAGCTGAGCTATCAGGAGAACCTCGACATAAGGGTCACCATAGAGAATCAGGGCTACAGCGGCCTCAGAGAGACCGTCATCGGCTCGCTGGCCGTGAGGGTCGGCGACGAGCTGCCCGTCAAGGGGCAGGGCTTCGCCAAGGCCGGCTTCGTGGTGGCGGTTGACACTCAGGGCGCCCCGATAGCGCAGGATCAGAACACCGGCTCGGGCGAGCTCGAGGCGGTCTACGAGTTCTCATTCACCGACTGCAGAGACTTCGTGCCCGAGTACTATCACGTCGGCGACAGGCTCTATGACAAGCTGAGCGGCTCGCTTCTGGGAGTGGTCGAGAAGGTCGAGACCGCGCCCCACTTCGAGACCCAGATGGGGCAGGGCGGAGGCTCAGCCTACGTGGAGAAGCCGGGGAGGCTCGATGTCGTGCTCACGCTGCGCGGGCACGCTGTCGAAAAGGCCGACGGCTACTACCTCGACGGGGGGCAGGAGCTCAAGGTCGGAGCCACGAGCCAGGCGCTCTCGCAGTTCATCAACCGCACCGGCCAGTTCCTCAGGCTGGTGAGCCTGGAGAAGAAGTAGGGCAGGCTGCTTACACGCCGCGGGCATCATGCCGCGGGCGCGGCGTCAGCGAAGCGAAGATCATTCCGCGGGCGCGGCGTCAGAGCCGCGAACTGAGTTGTCAGGGGAGAACGTATGGGAAGAAAGGTCCTTATGGCCCTCATGGGGCTTGAGATAGGAGGAGCCGAGACCCACGTCGTGGAGCTCTCGAAGGAGCTGAAGCGAAAGGGCTGGGACGTGGACGTCGTGTCGAACGGCGGAGTCTACGAGGCGGAGCTGGAGAAGGCCGGCGTCCGCTGCTTCCGCGCGCCCCTGAATAGGAGAAGGCCGCTCCCGATGCTGAGCTCGCTTCTGGCTCTCAGGAAGATCATACGCGAGGAGAGGCCGGACGTGGTGCACGCGCACGCGAGGATCCCCGCCTTCCTCTGCGGCATACTTCAGAAGCGCATGGGCTTCCCCTTCGTAACAAGCGCCCACTGGGTCTTTGACACCTCGGGCCTTCTCGGAAAGCTCAGCGACTGGGGCGAGCAGACCGTCGCGGTCAGCGACGACATAAAGGACTATCTAAAGGTCAACTATTCGGTCCCCGACGAGAACATAATCGTGACCATCAACGGCATAGACACAGAGCGCTTCTCGCCCGAGGTCAGCGGTGACAGGGTGCTCGCGGAGTTCGGCTTCTCCAAGGACAGGCCGGTGATCTCCTACGTGAGCCGCATGGACGAGAGCCGCGCTCTCGTGGCGAGGCAGCTCGTCGAGATCGCCCCGCGCCTCAGGGAGGCGGTCCCGGGAGTGCAGCTGCTCATCGCCGGAGGCGGGGACAGCTACGACGAGATCAAGGCTCTCGCCGACGCCAGGTGCGCCGAGGCGGGGGAGGATTACATAGCCATGCCCGGCGCGAGGACCGATATCAACGAGATCGCCGCCGCGGGCGACATCTTCGTCGGCGTAAGCCGCTCGGCGCTCGAGGCCATGGCAGCCGAGAAGCCCGTCATAGTCGCGGGCAACGAGGGATATATAGGGATATTCTCAGAGGACAAGCTTCAGATATCCCAGGACACGAACTTCTGCTGCAGGGGCTGCGAGATGCCCGAGCCGGAGACGCTGCTCAGGGATATAAAGGCACTGCTGGCGATGAGTCCGGAGGAGAGGGCCGCGCTCGGCCGCTTCGGGCGCGAGGTCATAAAGAAGCACTATTCCGTCACGAGGATGGCCGAGGACTGCGAGGAGGCCTACCGCAGGGTGCGCGCCGCGCACGCGTCGGTGGTCGTCTCGGGCTACTACGGCTTCAGGAACCTCGGAGACGACGCCATACTGCTCTCTCTCAGGGACAGGCTCGGCCGCATCTGCCCGGGAGCCAGACTCACCGCGCTCTCCAAGAGGCCAGCCGAGACCGAGCAGCTCTGCGGGATAGCCGCCGCGGACCGCTTCTCGCCCTTCGCGGTGAGGCGCGCGATCAAGAGCTGCAGCCTCTTCGTGAGCGGCGGAGGCAGCTTGCTCCAGGATCACACCAGCACCCGCTCTCTGCTTTACTATACCTGGCTCATCAGGATGGCCAAGAGATACGGAAAGCCGGTACTCTTCTACGCCAACGGCATAGGGCCCGTCAGCGCGGAGAAGAACAGGCGCCGCGTGCGCGAGGTCTGCGAGGCGGCTGACATCATCACCCTCCGCGACCGGAGCTCGCTCGAGGAGCTGCGCTCCATGGGCGTTACCAACCCGAACATCTTCGTCACAGCGGACCCGGTCTACTCGCTCGGCAAGGGCGACCCGCGGCGCGGCAGGGAGCTGCTGAAGGCGCGCGGGATAGAGACCGGCGAGGGCGAAAAGCCCATAATAGGAGTATCCGTGCGCTTCTCGAAGGGGACGGAGCTCGCGAGGGAGCAGATCGCGGACTTCCTGAGCAGGCAGGACGCGAGGATAGCCTTCATAGACATGCAGCAGCCCGCGGACGGAGAGGCGGCGGCCTCGGTGCGTGAGCTCCTGAAGGCCGAGAGCTTCGAGATAGAGGCTCCCTACGCGCCCCAGGACATGACCGACATGATGGCCTGCATGGAGGCTGTCGTGAGCACCAGGCTGCACAGCATGATCTTCGCCGCTTGCGCGGGCGTGCCCGCCCTCGGCATAGACTACGATCCAAAGGTCAGGGCCTGTGCCGAGCAGCTCGGCATGCCCCTGATCGGAACGCTCTCCGATCTCGACCCGGACGAGGCATCCGCCAAGCTCGCCGCCGTGCTGGCGGACAGATCCGTCTACGCGGAGAGAATAAAAGCGGCCTGCGCTGAGCTCAGCGCGAAGGCCGCGGAAAACGACGAGAAATTCGCCTCGCTTATCATCTAAACGTTCTATTTGACTCTCTTTCCTCCGAGCCAGGCTCCGAGGACCTCTATATCCTTGATCTTTTCGGGCGCTGCCTCGAAGGGATCCTCCGCCAGGACCGTGAAGTCCGCGAGGTATCCCGGGGCTATGCGCCCCTTTCTGTCCTCCTTGAACTCCGCGTAAGCGGCCTGGCTCGTGAAGCTGTCTAAGGCCTCCTTCACGCTGAAGGCCTGCTCCGGCAGGTAGGCTTCCCCGCCCTTCAGACTCTTCCTGGTGACGGCGCACTGTATGCCGCCCATGACGTTCGGGAGCTCTACCGGGCAGTCGGAGCCGTTGGAGACGCTCACGCCCTCGTCTAGCAGGGTCTTCCAGCTGTAGCTCGTGTCGGCGAGGGCGCCCGCGCGCTCGCGCACGATCCTGGTGTCGTAGTCGAGGAAGATGCTCTGGGCGTATACGTGCATTCCGAGCTTCGCGATGCGCTCGAGCTGGTCGGCGCGGCTGATCTGGCAGTGAACGATGCCGTGCCTGTGGTCCTCTCTGGGGCATTCCTTAAGCGCCTTCTCTACGGCGTCGAGCACCATGTCGAGGCAGGCGTCGCCTATGGCGTGCACGGCGGTCTGCATGCCGTTCCTGTTGGCTATGGAGATCATCTCGTCCATCTTCTCCTGGGTGAAGATCGGGAAGCCCCTGCCCGAGGGGTCGTCCGCGTAGAGGACGGAGAGATAGGCGGTCCTCGCACCGAGCGAGCCGTCTCCGAGCATCTTGAGCGGTCCGGTCATGAACATGTCGCTGCCCTTGCCGGTCATGTTGCCCGCGGCGATGAAGGCCTCGAGAGCCTCCGGCTCGGTGATGTTGCACTGCTCGTAGACGCGCACGCTGAGACGGCCCTCCGCTTCCAGTTCCCTGTAGGCCTCGTCTATGACGGAGGGGCTCACCGCCCTAGCGGTGGAGTAGTCGTCGGTCTGTACGCTGGTTATGCCGTAGGAGTTGAGCCCCCTGCAGGCGGCCTCTATCCACTCGCGGATCTCGGCCTTGTCGGGGGCGGGGATATTGGAATAGATCAGTTTCATGGCGTCGTCGAAGAAGAGCCCGTCGGGCTCGCCGTCCTTCATCCCGATGCGCCCTCCGGCGGGGCTGGGGGTGTCTGCCGTGATGCCGCAGAGCTCCAGCGCTCTGCTGTTGACCGCGAGCGCGTGCCCGCAGCAGCGCACGGCGGCGATGGGATATTCCGTGGAGACCTTGTCGAGGTCGTAGCGGTCCGGCATGCGGCTCTCGTCCGCGAAGTAATCCTGGTTCCAGCCTCTGCCGCGCAGCCATCTCCCCGGAAGGGGCGGATGCTCCTCGGCCTGCTTTCTGAGGCAGTCCAGCATGTCGGAGAGGCTTCCCGTGTGCTCTCCGAGGGGGGCCTGGGACAGGGTCATCCCGTAGCCGAGAAGGTGCATGTGGCTGTCGGTGAAGCCCGCGCAGACGAAGGCGCCGCCCAGATCGACGGTCTTATCCGCCTTTATGTGGTCCGCGTACTCCGCGCTGCCAACGAAGACGAAGCGTCCGTCCTGCTCGGCGAAGGCCTCGGCGAGCGGCAGCTCTCCGGTGTAGACCCTGGCGTTTTTGTAAAGGGTGATCATAGCTCATTCCTCCTTTTCCCACAGTATACCAGACTGGCGCGCCGGTATTCCATATTTTGATGCTCTGTGGTATACTATTACCAACTATGAGGTAATCTAAATGACATTATTGACCGTGGCGACGGGCATTCTGCTCTCGCTGACAGGAGCGTTCTGTTTCATATTTTCAGGCTATTCGTTCTCGAGCATCGCGTTCGTGGTGGGCTTCGCCATGAGCATCGCGGGAGTGCTCGAGGCCTTGGTGTGGGTCGCTTCGGGCCGCGGCGGCCGGCTTCCCGACACCCTTCTGGTAGAGGGCATAGTGATGCTGCTCTTCGGCTTCGCCGTGCTCAACGACCAGGTCCCCGACGCGCTGATATCGGTGTTCTTCGGGGCTCTTACCGCGATATCCGGCGCGACCAGGGTCTCCCTGAGCCTCGCCGTCAGCCTCATCAGGCCGCGCGACTGGGCGAAGGTAATGGCCTTCGCCGTGCTCGTGTGCCTGCTCGGCGTAACGATGATGATGCCCACGCTGATCGCGGGGGCTTCCCACATGATACTCGTCGGAGCGTCCTTCATCATCAACGGGCTCTCGCTGCTGGTCTACGCGATGTACATGGACCGCAGGGGCTCCGGAAGGCGCGGCGAGGAGGCTCAGGCCAGGCGCGCCGCGAAGCTCGCCGCTGCCGAGGAGAAGCGCAGGGAGCGCGACTATCTGAGGAGCCTCTCCAGAAAGGAGAGGAGCGCCGCCATCGCCGAGAAGAAGAGGCTGCGCAGGGAGGCCGAGGAGGCCAGGCGCGAGCAGAGAAGGCGCGAGCGCGAGGAGAGGGCGGAGGCCGGGATGGCGCCGCTCGAGGAGACCATTTCCCTCAGCGACAGCGAGGTTCAGGCCATAAGGGAGAAGGCCGTGGAGCTCGGCTTCACGGACGGAGAGCCGGCTGAGGACGCTGCGTCCGCGGTTCCTGACGCCGCGGAGACCGATTCTGCGGTCGCCGGAGACAGCAGCGCCGCTGGCGGCGCCGGGACCGTAGCTGACGCGGCGCCTGACAAGGCTGCCGCAGGAGACTCCCCTGCTTCCGCCGAGGTTCCCTTCGCGAAGGAGAGCTCGGTATGGCCCGAGTTCAAAAAGCCGGAGAACATACCCAGATTCAGAGAGCGCCAGGGGACTGAAGCCCGCGTGAGCGCTCCGCTCCGCCAGCCGGAACCGGAGGCCGCGGAGGATCCCGCCGCCAGAAGGGCGGTCAGCCTTGACGAGATAGAGTCCGCGCCGGCGGACCTCGGACTTGACGAGGTCGAGCTTCCCCAGCCCGAGCGCAGGGCCGAGGGCGGAGAGGCCTGGAAGAGGCTGGACATACTCAGAGACATCGATTCCGTCAAGGGAAAGAAAGAGGAATACAGGCCCTTTACGGGGCTCAGAGAGGGAGAGCTCGCCGGAAGGCCCAGAAGGAGGCTGAGCGAGGCCGAGGGCACGGAGGAGCCCAGGCTCTCGTTCGATCCCCTCGCGGGCATAGCGGCTGAGCACGTTCCCGCGCCGGACGGGGAGCCGGAGACTGAGCGGACGGAGGGCTCGAGCGACTCGGAGGTATAGCTCATGAAGATCAAATTCTGCGGAGCCGCGAGCGGCGTTACGGGATCCTGCCATCTTATAAGCACGGATCAGCACAGGATACTGCTGGACTGCGGCATGTTCCAGGGCGGAAAGGAGATGGAGCGCCAGAACAGGGCGCCTTTCCCCTTCGACCCCGCCGAGATCGAGTGCGTGGTGCTCAGCCACGCCCACATCGATCACTGCGGAAGGCTTCCCCTGCTCGTCAAGAGGGGCTTCCGCGGACCCATCTACGCGACTGACGCGACCGCCGATCTTCTGGGGGTCATGCTCCGCGACAGCGCCCACATCCACGAGACCGACGCCAAGTGGGACAGCAAGCGCGCCGAGAGGGCAGGAAGGGAGGCCGTCGCTCCGCTCTACACCATGGAGGACGCCGAGGAGGCGATCAAGCTGATCGTCCCCAAGAGATACGACCAGCTCTTCGAGATCAACGACCAGATGAAGGTCGTGTTCGACGACGCGGGCCACATACTCGGATCCGCGATCGTCGAGCTATTCACCGAGGAGGATGGCAACACGACCAAGCTCGTTTTCTCCGGCGACATAGGAATGCCCGACCGCCCGATACTCAACGATCCCACCATGATCAAAAAGGCCGACGTGCTCATGATGGAGACGACCTACGGCGGGCGCACCCACGAGTCCAACGCTGTCAGCATCTCCAGGCTCATCGACATAGCCGTCAAGACCGTTCAGCGCGGCGGAAACGTCATCATCCCCAGCTTCGCGGTCGGAAGGACCCAGGAGCTGCTCTACGAGTTCAACAAGGTCTACGACGGTACCGGTCCCGCTCACGACATTCTCAAGAATGTCCCGGTCTACGTGGACAGCCCGATGGCCGCCCAGGCGACCGAGGTCTTCATGAAGAACGCGCAGGCATACGACGAAGAGACCCGCGAGTACATAGTCCTCGGCGACCATCCTCTCGAGTTCGAGGGGCTGAAGTTCACGCTAACGAGCGAGCAGAGCCAGAGGCTCAACTTCGACCGCAAGCCCAAGATAATACTCTCGGCGAGCGGCATGTGCGACGCTGGCCGCATCAGGCACCACCTCAAGCACAACCTCTGGGATCCCAAGAACAGCATAGTCTTCGTCGGCTATCAGGCTGAGGGGACTCTCGGGCGCAGGCTGCTCGAGGGCGAGAAGAACGTCACGCTCTTCGGCGAGGAGATCGCCGTGAGGGCTCAGATACACAACCTCGAGGGCTTCTCCGGCCACGCCGATCAGCCCGAGCTCTACAGATGGCTCTGCGGCTTCGAGGAGAAGCCGGGAAAGATCTTCCTCGTCCATGGCGAGGAGGAGAGCAAGAGAGCCTTCGCCGACTACGTCTATGTCAACAAGGGCTGGGACTGCCACGTCGTCGAGGGCTTCGAGGAATTCGACCTCGCCGCAGGAACGGTGCTCGAGGGCGGCGGAGCGGAGAAGGACTTCGTAAGCGAGGAGGAGATCGACAGCGTTAGGAACCGCATCTCACGCCTGCAGTCAAATCTCGACGACATACTCTACAGCACTACCATCGCGGTCAGCAAGGACCTCTCCCCCGAGAAGCTCGCGGAGCTCAAGAACAGCGTCGCGGATCTCGAGAAGGAGATGATGGCGCTCGGAGCCGCGGCGTCGACAGACGAGCCGCTCAGCTCCGAAGCTCCCGCCGCCGGAGAGGGGGCTTCTGAGGGCACGGAAGAAGGACAGGCCGTGGAGGAGCCCGCCGCTTCTGAAGCGGGGCCCGCCGCGGACGGAGCCTCAGGGGAGGCCCGGGAGGGCTGAGCATGAAGCGCGGTGGTCTCTACGACATAGCGATAATAGGCGCGGGAGCGTCCGGGCTCCTGGCTGCCATAGCGGCGGCCAGGCTCAGGCCTGAGCTTCGCGTGATCATAGTCGAGAAGAACGCGGAACCCGCGAAGAAGCTCTACGCCACGGGCAACGGCAGGTGCAACTATCTGAACACCGGCCTTAGCCCCGAGGCCTACAGCTCGGCTGAGCTTGGAAGTGCTCCGGAGATCGCAAAGACCCTGTTCCACGGGAACGCCTACGGGGTGATCTCGGATTTCCTGCGCGGCATAGGCATCGAGCCGAAGGAGAGCTCCGAGGGGCGCGTATATCCGAGGTCCATGCAGGCTTCGGACGTCGTGAGCGCCCTGCTCAGCGCCATAAGGTCTGAGAGGATCGAGCTGCTCTGCGGCTTCGACGCGAAGGAGATCGTGCGCGTGGAGGACAGCTGGAAGCTGCAGTCCGCCGAGCGCGACTATCTCTACGCCAGGCGCGTCATAATCGCGACCGGCGGAAGGGCGGGCATCCAGTACGGCTGCATCGGCGAGGGCTACAGGCTCGCGCAGGCCTTCGGGCACAGGATAGTCAAGCCCATTCCCGCGCTCACGCACCTCATAACCGCCGAGGACGCCGGCGCCATGGCCGGGGTCAGGGCGGCTGGCCGCGTCAGCCTCATAAAGCTCATGGGCTACGGAAGCGTCACGGCAGCGTCCGACAGCGGCGAGATACAGTTCACCAAGACCGGGATCTCCGGCATCTGCACCTTCAACGTCAGCCGACATATGCGCTTCGAGGACGGGGTTAGCTACCGTGCCGAGCTCGACCTGCTCGAGGAATACGGCGAGGAGGAGCTGAACGAGCTGCTCCTCGAGAGAAGGACCATATTCGCCGCCGAAGCGCCCGAGGCGATCATCTCGGGGCTTCTGCCGAGGAAGGCGGCGCAGTACATAGTGAACAGGGCCGGCTGCCTGCCGAGGGAGCGCTGCCGCGACCTGGACAGGGACCGCGTCAGGAGGATCGCGCAGCTCTGCAAGAAGCTGAGCTTCACGGTCACCGGGACAGGCTCCTGGAAGGACGCGCAGGTGACCAGCGGAGGCGTGAGCCTCACCGAGGTCGATCCCGCCGAGCTCTCGTCCAGACTCGCGAAGCACATCTATTTCTGCGGCGAGGTGCTCGACGTGGACGCGCCGTGCGGAGGCTTCAATCTGGGGTTCGCGTTCGCGTCGGGAATGACGGCCGGGCTCAGCGCCGCGGCGAGCATCTGAGCCGCGGGCGCTGATAAGTACGATGATCAGAATACACGAGATAAAAGTGAGGCCCGGGGATATCGCCGGGCTCTCTTCAAAGGAAAAGGAGGCTCTGCTCGCGGAGCGGGCGGAGAGGAGGCTCAGGCTGCGCGCCGGGAGCCTCGTTTCCGTCAGGATAGCGAAGGAGTCCATAGACTCGCGCAGGAAGCCGGAGATCTTCTGGGTCTACAGCCTGGATCTCGAGGGGGCGGAGGGCGACGGCCCGCTGCTCGCCGCGGCCGAGAGGGCAGGGGTCAAGGCCGCTCCTGTCCGGGACGAGATCTTCACTCCCGAGGCGCCGTCGCGCGCCTTCAGGGGACGGCCCGTTGTCGCCGGCTTCGGCCCCTGCGGCATCTTCGCGGGGCTCGTGCTCGCCATGAACGGGCTGCGGCCGGTGATACTCGAGCGCGGAAGCCGCATGGACCGGAGGATCGAGGCCGTCGAGCGCTTCTGGGAGAGCGGAGAGCTCAGCGCGCTCACGAACGTGCAGTTCGGCGAGGGCGGCGCGGGGACCTTCTCCGACGGAAAGCTCACGACCGGGACCAGAGACCCGGCGAACCGCTTCGTGCTCGAGAGCTTCGTCGAGGCCGGGGCAGATCCCGCGATACTCTACAGGCAGCGGGCTCATCTCGGGACGGATGCCCTCAGGGAGATCGTCGTTCGCGTGAGGGAGAGGATAGAGTCCCTCGGCGGTGAGATACGCTTCGAGACCTCGCTCGCGGGGCTCAGGCTCGAGGATTCCGGCGGGCAGGACGGCCTCAGGGTCGCTGCCGCTCTGCTCGGCGACGGTACGGAGATCGAGACCGACACAGTCATACTCGCGACCGGGCACAGCGCCCGCAACACGGTGAGAGAGCTATACGACGAGGGCCTGCTCATGGAGCGCAAGCCCTTCTCGATGGGCGTGCGAATCGAGCACCCGCAGGAGCTCATAGACAGGGCGCAGTACGGAGCGCCGCACGCTGAGCTCGGGCTTCCTCCGGCGGACTACAGGCTGCACGTGAAGACCTCCTCCGGGCGGGGAGTATATACCTTCTGCATGTGCCCCGGCGGCTACGTGGTCGCCTCGGCTTCAGAGGAGGGTGGCCTCGTCACCAACGGCATGAGCAACGCCGCGCGCGACGCTGAAAACGCCAATTCCGCGCTGCTCGCGGACGTGAGGCCTTCGGACTTCCCCGGGGAGCATCCCCTTGCCGGGATCGAGCTTCAGGAGAAGTACGAGAGGCTCGCCTTCGAGCTCGGAGGCGGAACCTACAGGGCGCCGGTGATGAGAGTGGGAGAGTTCCTTGCGGCCTGCGGCAAAGGCGATGCGGCAGGCGCGGCGAAGCGCGGAGGCAAGGCGGCCGTTCCCAGCTACCGCCCCGGCACTGTCGGTGCAGACATCAGAAAGTGCCTGCCGGACTTCGTGTCAGAGGCTCTCGCCGAGGCGCTTCCCATGCTCGGAAGGCAGCTCGAGGGCTTCGACGATCCGGACGCTCCCATGACCGCCTTAGAGTCCAGGAGCTCCGCTCCTTTCCGCATACTGCGCGGAGATGACCGCATGGCGCTGAGCAGGGACGGACGGCGCGTGGAGGGGCTCTTCCCGGGCGGAGAGGGCGCAGGATACGCGGGCGGCATCATGTCCGCCGCGGCCGACGGTGTGCGGCTCGCTGAGGCGGCAGGAAGGCTGAGGCCTTTGGATCTGCGGTCCTGAGCCGAGTGAAAGAGAGCGGCGGGGAGCCGCGCGGCATTATAAGAAGCAGCAATAAAAAGCGGCTGAAGCACATAGCTCCGGCCGCTTTTTTTATTACTTTTACGGATAGCCCTGCCGCAGGGACTGCGTCTTGCGATCTCCCGGCTCAGCGCCTCGCGAAGGCTTCGATCTCCTTCTCCAGGAGCCGGAACACGTTCGCGGCCAGGTAGCCGTCGGCGACCGCGTGGTTCAGGCGGACGCTTACGGGCATCATCAGCCGGCCGTTCTCCTCTCTGTACTTTCCCCAGTTGATTATGGGCGCGAAGAACAGGTAGCCGTCCGGAAGCTCGATGTTCAGCGAGTCGTAGGAAAGCCACGAAATATACGAAGCGTCGAACCAGTTCGGGTGATTGGCCGCATCCAGGCCGTATTCGCGGGTCTTTTTGGCCTTTTCGACGTCCTCAAGGGCGCTGGCGTAAAACGTTTCGTAATCCTCGCAGTAGGTGGAATAAACGAGCGTGAACGTTTCGGTATCCTCGTGAAAAGCATACTGCGTGGGGTGGATCACGTCGAAGCAGAGCAGCTCCCCGGTTTTCCAGTTATAGCCCATCCTGTAATCGTCGCGGGAGTTCAAAACCTTC
>JAEENW010000150.1 GCA_016283945.1 Bacillota bacterium | reverse complement strand
AGGGGCCGCCTCGAGCTGCGTAAAGTGCGGAAGCTGCGCGCAGAACTGCCCGCAGCACATAGATATCCCCTCGTTCATCGCGGAGGCAGCCGCGTGCTTCGAGAAATAGGCCCCGCAGCGAGGCGCGAAGAAACACGACCCGCCCGCAAGGCCCCAGGAAACGAAAACGATCCCCTGCCCGTTCCCGGACAGGGGATCGATCTTATTATGCTTCGGATTGCGCGGGCGACGGGCGGCAGAACCCGCTAACAGTCCTTCGCGCGGGTGGCGCGAGGAGGGGCATCCCCGCGTCCGAGGAGCGCCCGCACCGCAGGACGTGGGGATACCGAGCGGCAGACCCGCTCTAACACTTCAGAAAAACCGCATGAAAAGACCGCCCTTTGCGGGGCGGTCTTGCTTTGCGTTTTTACGCCGTGCGGCGCGGGATCGGGCTCTATCCGAAGAACGGCCAGACCCTGGGGATGACCAGGATGCAGATCACGTATCCAATGAGGACGAGCGGGGTACCGATCTTGAGGTACTCGTTGAACTTGATCTTGCCGGGGCCCATGACGAGGGTGTTCGGAGGAGTCGCCATCGGGGTCATGAAGGCGCAGGAGGAGGCGATTCCGATGGCCATGAGCACGCCCGCCGGGGAGGCTCCGAGAGCCTCGGCGATCTGCAGGCCGATGGGGGCGAGCAGGGCGCAGCTGGCGGTGTTGGACATGACCTGGGTGAGGCCGCCCGCGATGAGGAAGAGCACGCTGATGGCGACGAATTCGGAGGGGCTTCCGCCCATGATCCTGACCGCGGCGTTGGCAATCATCTTGCCGGCGCCGGTCCTGTCGAGCGCGGAGGACATCGGGAGCATTCCCGCGAAGAGGAAGATCGTCGTCCAGTCGACGTCCTCGAGGGCTTCGCTGCTGCTGATCAGCCTCTTGGCCCTGCAGAAGATGGCGCCCATCACGGCCGCGACGGAGATCGGAATGATCTCGGTGGCCATCGCGATGACTACGACCACGAGCACGGCGAGGGAGAGCTTCTGGTTTGTGGTCAGGGGCTCTACGATGATCTCGTACTGCTCGGCGTCAGCCGTCTTGGTGTCCTTGCCGTAGATGATGACGAGGAAGAGGCCGCCGATGATGGCGAGGGGAATGCCGATCCAGGCGTACTCAAAGAACGCGAACCTGCCGAGACCGGACTGCTGGTATACGGTGTTGACGGTGATGTTCGGAGGGGTTCCGACCATCGTTATGGTGCCGCCCAGGGACGCCATCATGGCGAGCGGCATGAGGAGCTTCTTTCTCTCCATGCGGGCCGCGTCCGCGATGCCGATGCACACTGGCATCATTACGGCGACGGCGCCGGTGTTGCTCATTACGGAGGAGAACACGCCGACGAGGATCATCAGGTAGGTGACGAGCCTGCGGGTGTTGGTGCCCGCCTTGGAGAGCACCCACTTGCCGACGGTCTCGGCGGCTCCGGTCCTGAACATCGCGCCGCCTATGACGAACATCGCGGCGAAGAGTACTACGCTGTCGTTGGAGAGTCCTGCCCAGCCCTGCGCGGCGGTCGCGCACTCGCAGAGCACCAGCATGACCGGAACGGAGCAGGCGGTATAGGCGAGCGGAATGAGCTCAGTCACGAAGAGGATGCACGCCATAGCGAGGATGAGAAGCGTGGCGACGGCCTTGTCCATCCCGGAGAGTCTGACCACGAGCACGAGTATTATCGCTATGGCCAGAGTCACCGCAGTCGCGGGCAGCTTTTTCTTGTTCATAAAGAATTGCTCCTTTTTAGTGCATATGTGTTATGATATATGTATCTTTTGCCTTTGGGAGAGCTTCCGTCCGGCGCGCATTCATCATTTTTGTTGATGGTTGCTATGAAATTTTATTATAAGGGCGTCGGGCGTGTCAATCACAATTTAAGCAAAACTTGTATATAATATCAATCAAATTTGTGATACTATATAAACAGGTATCTTGAAATACAATAGGAGGTATCGTCATGAAGAAATGCATAATCACGATAGGCAGAGAATTCGGCAGCGGCGGAAGAGAGATCGGCCTCAGGCTCGCTGAGACTCTGGGCATCCCCTTCTATGACAAGGAGATCCTCAAGAGAGTCTCCGAGAAGGGAGATCTTCACGAGACCTTCCTCGAGCAGAACGAAGAGCGAGCGCCCCAGATGCTCGTATCCTCGTTCGAGAGGTTCATGGTCGACACCTACTATCAGCCGACCCTCTCGGATACCATCTTCGTGGAGCAGTCCAAGGTCATCAGGGAGATCGCCGACGAGGGACCCTGCGTCATCGTAGGCCGCTGCGCGGACTACATCCTCGACGACCGCGACGTGCTCAGGCTATTCATCAGCGCCGGCATGGAGTACAAGATCTCCAGGAAGCACTCCGTCGCGCCCGAGAAGGACGACTACACCGACGCCCAGATGGAGAAGTACATCAAGGACCTCGAGAAGCAGCGCAGGAAGTACTACGAGCACTACACCGGCCGCAAGTGGGGTGACGTGAACAACTACGACCTCTGCATCAGGACCGACAAGATCGGCACCGAGGGCGCGGTCAAGCTCGTGCTCGCGTATCTGGAGAACCTGAAGTAAAACTATCGGAATAAATGAAAGCCCCGCGCTCGGCGCGGGGCTTTTTCACGTTCTTGATATCGCCTAGATGATCGCTCCCAGCACGTAGTACCAGATGAAGCCGCCTATGATATAGGCGAGGCAGGGGATCACCGTCTTTCTCAGAAGGCCGCCCATGTTGGAGTTGCAGCCCTCGGCGGCGAACACCAGGCAGATGTGGATGGGGGAGAGCAGGCTCGCGGCGTGCTGCATGGCCATGTAGAGCAGCATGAGCGGCAGCCCGGCTCGCGGGACGGCGGCGAAGGCCACCGGGGTCACCAGGGCGATGATGCCGGTCGAGAAGCCCGTGAAGCCTCCGACGAGGTAGATCAGCCCGAACGCCAGGAAGGCGGGGATGGGGAGCTTCGTCACCATGTCGGGGATCTTCCCGAGTATGCCGGAGTAGTCGATGAACTCCTTGAGCAGGAGCACGAGCACGGTGTTGGCGAGCTGCTTGATCTGGAAGGCGTCCTTAGCCATTACGAGCATGTCGGCGGGCTTGAAGCGGTAGACCAGCGCGCAGACGGCGATCATGATCGGGGTCGCGAAGGCCACGTGCAGGTCGAAGGCGAGGATGATGAAGACGGTCCCGATGATAGGCAGCATGTGGAAGAGCAGTGATCTCAGCGATTCGCCCTTGCCGCGCTCGCTCCTGGAGATGGGCTCCTTGGGGATCTTCCTCAGGTAGAGCGCGTAGACTATGCCGAGCTGCAGGAAGAACATCGGAAGGCTCGCCAGAGTGACCGACGAGATGCTGATGCCCGCGAGTCCGGCGAAGAGTATCGTGTTGGAGTAGGTCGGGAGGAAACTCTCGGGCGCGTGCTTGAACCAGCTGGTCAGAGCGGCCTTGGTGTCCGGATCGAGGTAGCCCTCGGTCTGGCGCTTGATGATGTCGGCGCAGATGAAGGCGCTGGTGCTGCTGGGCAGCATTCCGACCATGGTCGGGGCCAGGGCGGTGTTGATCCTGCGGTTTGAGATGACGCCGTTGAGGTCGTCGACTGACTTGTTGATGAGGTCGCGCCTTGCCATCTCCTGCTGGAGGTACATTACGAAGTACATCGCGAGGATCAGGTAGAGGTTGGTCTTGTTCGTGACCAGGGCCGCTGTGCGGGAGAGTATCTCCGCGGGCGGGATCCTGTAGAGTATGACGGACAACAAAAGACCGCCTGCGACAGCCTCGTAGAACGGCCTTTTGAAGTGCATTATGATCATTATCGCGGCGAAGATGATGATGAGGAACAGAAGGTCCATGAAACTAGGTACTCCTTTCTCACGGCTGCCGCGAAGGCCGGAGCGCCCCTGCGGGGCCGGAGCCGGACCTTCCGGATGACCGACTAGTCGATGAATTCGAAGTCTATGCCATCAAAGAGCGGTCCCACTGCTTCCTTGTCTTCGATGAACTCTATGAAGGCCTTTGCCTCCTCCTGATACTTGCTCGACTTGACGAGGGCGACGCTGAAGGTGCGCTCCTCGTAGGTCGGCTGCTTCTCGATGAGATTGTCGTTCTCGTCGTACTCCGGAGTGGGGTCGGGCGGGATCTCGACGGTGCCCTTGAAGATGTCCTTCCTGGTGGAGCCGTCGATCTTGTCGTTCTTGTTGGGGTTGGCCTCCTCGCCCGCGGCGGCGTCGAGCCAGTCCATGTGGGCGGCGTTGTCCGCGATGTAGACGTCGGCGTAGTAGCCGGCCTCGATGAGGGCGGCGAGCATGGCGCTGTCCTCATAGATGACGCGGATGCCTATTGTCTCGTTCTGCTGGGTGAAGCGGTCGGTCAGATTGCTTACCACGAGCACCGAATCGGAGGGAGCGTAGAGCTCGAGGACCACCTTCTGGAGGTTCTCAATGCCCTTTTTCTCCCCGCATCCCGCGAGGGACAGCAGCATGACTGCCGCTAAGACTGCCGCGATAAGTTTTCTGATCCTGCGATCCATTTTCGATAAATTCTCCTGAAATATATTTAAGATCGGCGATCTCCCTCCGGCGCCGTCCGCGCCGGGCCCGAAGGCCTTGGTGGAAATCACTCAATCTACATTTGCCTAATATAGACCCTTGCTGTAAAATAGTCAAATCAATATATCACATTTGACGAGAGGCATACAAGTTAAATGATAAAAAAACTGGCATCGTGCATAAGGGAATACAGGTGGTTCGCCGCGGTCACTCCCCTGCTCATGCTCGGCGAGGTCTACTTCGAGATAATGATACCGTACTACATGGCGGATCTGATCGATCTGGGCATCGAGGCGGGAAACATGGCTGAGATCGAGTCCATAGGGCTCAGGCTCGCGGTCATGGCCGTCTGCAGCATGGCCTGCGGGAGCCTCGCCGCCGTGACGGCGGCCAGGGCGTCGGCCGGCTTCGCCTCCAACCTCAGGAGCGACATGTTCAGCCGCATTCAGCGCTTCTCCTTCGCGAACATAGACCATATCTCCGGCAGCGGCCTCGTCACCAGGCTCACGACTGACGTGACCAACGTACAGATGGCCTTCGGCATGCTGCTGAGGATGGCCTTCAGGGCGCCCGCGACCATGATATTCGCGGGAATGATGGTCTACAGGATCAACAGGCAGCTCGCGGGCGTCATACTCGCGGCGCTTCCCGTGCTCGCCGTGGGCATGGTACTGATCATCACCGGGGCCTTCAAGTGGTTCAGGAGGATGTTCGACCTCTACGACAAGCTCAACAGCGTCGTGCAGGAGAACATACGCGGCATCAAGGTCGTCAAGGCCTTCGTGCGCGAGAGGGACGAGATCGGCAAGTTCACCGGAGTCGCGAACGACGTCTACAACACGAACATGAAGGCGGAGACCATCATGGCCTTCATGAGCCCGCTGATGAACACCGTGCTCTACGGCTGCATGCTGGTGATCTCCTGGCTCGGAGCGAAGCTCATCGTCTCCGGAGCCCTAACCACCGGCCTTCTCATGAGCTTCATCAACTATGTGATGCAGGTCCTGATGAGCCTCATGATGCTCTCCGGGATCATAGTCATGATCACGATGTCGGGCGCCGCGGCCAAGAGGATCGCCGAGGTCTTCGACGAGGTCCCCGAGATCGTCGACTGCGAGGATCCTGTCTTCGAGATCGCCGACGGAAGCGTGCGCTTCGAGGACGTCTCCTTCGGCTACGGGAGCGGAGCTGACTGCCTGAGCGATATAAACCTCGACATCCCCGCGGGCTCCACCGTGGGCATCATAGGCGGCACGGGCTCCGGCAAGACCAGCCTCGTGCAGCTCATACCCAGGCTCTACGACGCGCGCTCCGGAAGAGTGCTCGTCGGCGGCACGGACGTGCGCGAGCTCGACCTCACAGCGCTCAGGAAGAGCGCTGCCATGGTCCTTCAGAAGAACGTGCTCTTCAGCGGCACGGTGGAGGATAACCTCCGCTGGGGCAGGGAGGACGCGACCGAGGAGGAGATGTGGGAGGCGCTGGACGCCGCGCAGGCGGGCTTCGTCCGCGGCTTCGAGGGCGGCCTCGACTACTGGATAGAGCAGGGCGGCGGCAACGTCTCCGGCGGCCAGAGGCAGAGGCTGTGCATAGCGCGCGCCCTGATCGCTCAGCCTAAGATACTCATACTCGACGACTCGACCTCGGCCGTTGATACCCACACCGAGTCCCTCATCAGGGAGAAGCTCTCCTCGCTCAGCGGTATGACAAAGATCATCATCGCGCAGCGCATCAGCTCGGTGCAGGACGCCGACATGATAGTCGTGCTCGACGACGGAAAGATCAACGGCGTGGGCACCCACGAGGAGCTGCTCGCCGGCAACGAGATATACAGGGAAGTTTACGAGTCCCAGAATAAGGGAGGTGACTTCGATGAGCCTCACTAAAGAGAGAATCGGCGCCGCGCCGCAGGCGGGCATGTCCCGCGCCGAGCAGAACGTCGAGAAGAGGAGGCTGCGCGGAAAAGCCAAGGCCCCCGAGATGCGCGGGCGGGGAAGGGGAGCCGCGGGCGGCAGGGTCAGGCTCAACGCCGACACCATACCCATCCTCAAGAGGCTCTTCGCCTATCTGGGCAGCGGCTACATGGGGATGTTCGTCCTCGCGGTCGTGCTCATGGCGGTGGATGCGCTCCTGACGGTGAGGATCACGCTCTTCATCAGGGAGCTCATCGACGAATACATCAAGCCGATACTGCTCATGGACCAGCCCTACTTCGGCGACCTGCTCAAGGCGCTGATCAGGACCGGGATCATGGCGTTCTTCGTCGCGGTGACGGTCTTCACGAACGCGCTGCTGATGAGGAAGATCTCTCAGGGCGTCATCAGGAAGATACGTCTCGAGATGTTCTCGAAGCTGCAGAAGCTTCCCGTGAGTTACTTCGACACCCACCCCTACGGGGATATAATGTCGCGCTTCACCAACGACGTCGACTCCATGCGCCAGGTGCTCTCGCAGAGCATCCCGCAGGTGCTCTCGTCTGTCGTGACTATCATTTCGGTCTTTGTGGCGATGATCTCCCTGAGCTTGCCGCTCACGGGCATAGTGATGGTCTTCGTGGTGCTGACCTACTTCCTCGCCATAGCCATAGGCGGCAAGTCCGCGGCCTTCTTCAAGCAGCGCCAGAGCGCGCTGGGCGAGATGAACGCCTTCATCGAGGAGACCATGAACGGCCAGAAGGCAGTTAAGGTGTTCTGCCACGAGGACGAGGCGGAGGCCGAGTTCGGTATACTGAACCGCACCCTCCGCGAGAAGACCACCAGCGCCAACATCTACGGCTCCATCATCGGACCCGTGATGGCCAACCTCGGCAACGTGCAGTACGTGGTCGTCGCGGTCTTCGGCGGCTGGCTCGCGATCAGCGGCAGGGCGGGGCTCTCGCTCGGCGACATCGCCGCCTTCCTGACCCTCTCGAGGAGCTTCAACAGGCCGGTGAGCCAGATCTCCCAGCAGATCAACTCCGTGGTCATGGCCCTCGCCGGAGCGGGCAGGGTCTTCGCTCTGATGGACGAGAAGCCCGAGATCGACGAGGGGCAGACAGTGCTCGTTCCCGTAGAGGAAAAGGACGGAGCGCTCAGCGAGTGCACCTCCAGGACCGGCTCCTGGGCCTGGAAGAAGGCTGACGGCGAGCTCATCCCGCTCAGGGGCGACGTGCGCTTCGAGGACGTGGACTTCAGCTACGTCCCGGACAAGCAGATACTCTACGACATCAAGCTCTACGCCAAGCCCGGCCAGAAGATAGCCTTCGTAGGCTCGACCGGCGCGGGCAAGACGACCATCACCAACCTGCTGAACCGCTTCTACGAGCTGCAGGACGGCAGGATACTCTACGACGGCCTGGACATCAAGGATATAAAGAAGGACGACCTGAGGCGCTCGCTCGGCATGGTGCTGCAGGACGTCAACCTCTTCACGGGGACCATCGCGGACAACATCCGCTACGGAAGACCCGACGCCACCGACGAGGAGGTCGTCGCCGCGGCGAAGCTCGCCAACGCGCACTCCTTCATCGAGAAGCTGCCCGAGGGCTACGACACCGTCATCTCGGGCACCGGAAGCCAGCTCTCGCAGGGACAATGCCAGCTGCTCTCGATAGCGCGCTGCGCGGTCGCGGATCCCCCGGTGATGATACTCGACGAGGCGACCAGCAGCGTCGACACCCGCACCGAGAGCCTCATTCAGAGCGCCATGGACGGCATAATGGGCGGAAGGACGACGCTCGTCATAGCCCACAGGCTCTCCACGGTAATGAACGCGAACGCGATCATGGTGCTCGAGAACGGGCACATCATAGAGCGCGGGGACCACGACGATCTTCTGGAGCAGAAGGGTCGCTACTATCAGCTCTACACGGGGAACGCGGCGTCGGAGTAGAGCCGCGGGATGCCACTCCTCGCGTCACACGCATGAGGGACTTTTAGCGGGTCCTGCCGCTTGGTATCCCCGCGTCCTTACGCAAAACAGATCCCCTGTCCGGGAACGGGCAGGGGATCATTTTCGTTTCTGGCGCCTCGCGGCGGGGCGTATTTTCGGAAGCCCGCGGAGTGCCTTATTTCTCGAAGCTCGCGGCGGCCTCGGCGATGAAGTCAGGTATGGCTATGTGCTGCGGGCAGTTCAGGGCGCAGTTTCCGCACTTTATGCAGCTCGAGGCGGCGCCTCCGTTTTTCGTGAGCTGGGCGTAGCTCGGCTGTATCTTCCAGCTCTCGGCCGGCCAGCGGTGCAGCTCGTTGAGCATCTTGAAGATATCCGGGATCTGTATCCCCATGGGGCAATGGCTCACGCAGTAGCGGCAGCCGGTGCAGGGGACCTTCGTGTCGCGCTCTATGATGCCGCGGACCTTCGCGAGCAGGGCGATGTCGTCCTCCGTCAGGGGCTCGAACTGCTCCATGTTCTCGCGGACCTGGGCGATGTCGTTCATGCCGGAGAGGCAGATCTCGACCCCGGGCAGTGACTGAACGAAGCGCAGCGCCCATGCGGCGGGGCTCCAGTCGGGATGCGCGGCCCTCAGCAGGGCTTCGGCCTCCCCGGGAAGCGAGGCGAGCGAGCCTCCCTTGACGGGCTCCATGACGTAGACCTTCTTGCCGTGCTTTACTATGGTCTCGTAGCACTTCCGCGACTCAATTCCGGCGGTCTCCCAGTCCAGGTAGTTTAGCTGGATCTGGACGAGATCGACCTCGGGGTGGGCGGTGAGTATCTCGTCGAGCAGGGAGGCGCTGTCGTGGTAGGAGAAGCCTATGCGCCTGGCGAGGCCCTTCTCCTTGAGCTCCCGCAGGAACTCGAACTCGCCGTATCTCTCGGCCTTCTCGTAGTTGCGGGCATTGAGCCAGTGCAGCATGTAGACGTCGAAGTAATCTACGCCGCAGCGCTCGAGCTGCTCCCCGAAGAATCTGCCGCAGTCCTCGCGGCTCTTGCACTTGTAGCCGGGGAGCTTGTCGCAGATCTGCACGGATACGCGGGGCTTGCGCCTGACGACGCATTCCCTGATGCCGTACTCGCTGAAGCCGTTCAGGTAGGTGTAGGCCGTGTCGAAGTAGTATCCTCCGCGGCTGATGAATTCGTCTACCTGCTCGTTGACGGCGTTCCAGTCGAAATCGTTCTCTCCGCCGCCTTCAAGCCTCTTCAGCCTCAGAAAGCCGAAGCCGAGTTTGTTCATAGTTCTGTTCCTTCCTTGTTTTTTCTGTCCTTCGAGTCGAAGTATTCCCTCACCCTCTCGGCGACCTTCATGTTCATACCGGGGGCCGCGGCGAGGGTCTCGACGCTTGCCTCCCTTATGGCGTCGACGCTTCCGAACTGCTTGAGCAGCTCCATGCGGCGCTTCTCGCCCACGCCCGGGATGTTGTCGAGCACGGAGCGGGTCATGTTCTTCCCGCGCAGGCGGTGATGGTAATCGATCGCGAAGCGGTGGACCTCTTCCTGTATGGCGCCCATGAAGGCGAAGAGGTCACTGCTCCCACGCAGGGGATGCTCTGCGTCAAGATAGATCAGGGCGCGGGTGCGGTGCTTGTCGTCCTTGGCGAGGCCGCAGACCGGCACGTCGAGCTTGAGGGCTTTTACGACCGCCTCGGCCGCGTGTATCTGCCCCAGGCCTCCGTCCATGACTATGAGGTCGGGGAGCTCCTCGAAGCCGGGGACTCCGTCCTTCGCGTCCCTGAGCCTCCTGAAGAGCACCTCCTGGAGGCTTCCGGTGTCGTCCGGTCCCTCGACCGTCTTTATCTTGAAGCGGCGGTAGGCCTTGGGGAGCGGACGGCCGTCGTAGAAGACGACCATGGCTCCGACCGAGTCGACGCCGTTGATGTTCGATATGTCGTAGGATTCTATGC
>JAEENW010000149.1 GCA_016283945.1 Bacillota bacterium | reverse complement strand
TCACGGTCTCGTAGATGTTGGTCCAGTAGAGGCTTCTGATCCTGTCGGAGAAGAAGTAGACGCAGAGGCTTATGCAGGCGTAGAGCGGGAACCAGAAGAGGGCGATCTCCCAGGGCTCGCAGCGCATGACGCCTATGCCCGCCAGGGCGAACAGCACGGGCGCCAGCATGTAGATGAGGCGCTTGAGCGAGCTGTACCAGTATATGATCGAGGCGAAGCAGTTCAGCTTCTGGCGGAAGCTGAGGGTCCTGCTTCTCAGATATCTTGTCTTCCGGCCGGACTGTATGCAGCCCTTGGCCCATCTGCGCCTCTGCTTTATGAGCGATCCGAAGTCCATCGGGGGCAGCCCGTCCGCGAGCACCTCCTTGACCGAGATGCCCTTGTAGCCCTTCTTCTGAAGCTCTATGCCGGTGGAGAAATCCTCGGTCAGGGTCCCGGTGACAAGTCCTCCGATCTCCTGCACGGCGGAGCGCCTGAGCACGGTGTTGGAGCCCGCCAGCACGACGCTGTTGGAGGAGTTCTTGGTCTCCTGAATGACCTGGTAGAAGTAGTCCTGCTCGTTGTGCGGGAGCTCCCTCGGCGCCATGGCGCGCTGGAAGATGTCCTTTCTGTAGAAGTGCTGGGGCGTCTGCACGAAGCCGACCTTTTCGTCCGCCGCGAAGTAGGGGACAGTCTTCATGAGGAAGTCGGCCTTGGGCATCATGTCGGAGTCGAAGATCGCGATGAGCGGAGATCTGGACTTGACGAAGGCGTGGTTGAAGTTGCCTGCCTTCGCGTCAGAGTGGTCCTCTCTGGCGAGGTAGCTTACGCCCATCTTTTCCGCGAGCACGCGCATGGAGTCCCTGCCTCCGTCGTCGCAGAGGTAGATGTGGACCCTGCCGGGGTCGGGATAGCGCATCTTTTTGCAGGCGAAAAGAGTCTTCGCCAGCAGCTCCTCGGGCTCGTTTATAGTGAATACGAAGACGTCGACGTCGGGATAGTGAGTGGGCTTGGTCAGATTCGGCAGCCTGATCTCGACTCTTTTCGTGTACTCGTAGATGAATACCGCGAGCTCGAGCAGGCCTATCGTCTCGACCGCGGTCAGGACGATCCAGCAGATCAGGGGGACCGTGCCCACGGGGATGGTGAAGCCCAGCCGCCATACGGCGTAGATGAGCAGGAATAATATGGTGACGCGGATCAGCAGGCGGTTCTTTTGTTCCTTATCGCGTTTCAAGGATAATGCTTCCTTTCGGGGTCAAATGAGTCCTGGGGCAGGGGTAAAGCGCCGTCAGAAGGCGCTGAAGAATATCTTTCCTACGTCGCTGAGATCGCTCTCATCCCAGCCGCTGAGCTTGTCGCAGTCCGGCTTTATGGCGGAGAAGACCTCGTCCTTGTTGCACAGCGACCAGGCTGTCCAGCTGATGCCCCTGCGCTCGAGGACCTTGGCGAACTGCTCACCCTGAGAGAGGGCGGGCTTGCCGTTCGAGCCGTAGTTGACGCCCCACTCCGAGACGAAGACGGGGAGCCCCTCCTTTTCGCAGCGGTCGAAGAGCTGGTTGTAATAGCTGCCGTGCTGGCCGGCGTAGTAGTGGAAGGTATACATCACGTTCTCGATGTCGAGGGGAGCCTCGAAGACCTTGTCGAAGCTGTAGCTGTACTCCGGGGTCCCGACCAGTACTACGGCGCCCGGGGCGTTCTTCCTGATCGCGGGGATGACTTCGCCGGCGTAGGCGCGTATGTCGTCCCAGCCCGCGTGGCCGTTGGGCTCGTTGCAGATCTCGTATATAATGTTGGGGCTGTCCTTGTAGCGGGAGGAGATCTGCTCGAAGAAGTCCAGGGCGAACCACTGGTTTTCGAGCGGGTTTCCGTCGCTGAGGATGTGCCAGTCGACGATGACGTACATTTCCTCGTCTATGGCGTTCTCTATGGCCATGCAGGCGAGCTTGAGGCTGTCGTCCTTGCGCTGGACGTAGCCGCCTCCCTCGTCGCTGGAATATACGGCGACGCGGAAGGTGTTGGCGCCGTATTCCCTGAGCGTGCGCATGGCGGCGGCGTTCGCGTATTCGGGATACCACAGCAGGCCGTGGCTGCTCATGCCGGTGAGGCGCACGGTGTTTCCGTCTTCGTCCTTCAGCTCCGTGCCCTCCACGTGCAGGGGGCGGATGCCGGCGTCCTGCGAGGCAGGATCTGTGTTCCTTTTGCTGCCCTTTGAGCAGCCCGCCGCGAGGGTCAGCAGCAGGACCGCGGCGAGGAGCAGGGCGGATATCTTCAACTTTTCAGGCAATGATCTCACATCCTTCTGCCCGGCAGCTCGATCGGTTCCCTAAAGCTAACGGCCGGGCTCATACAATATACCATGATAACACGCGGAAGGGAAAAACTCCACGGAATGACAGTCTGGACCGGCGAAAAAAGCCGGCCCCGGCCTGAGCTTCGCGCGGCGGAGAGGCCCCAGGCCGAGCCGCAGGCCGGCCGCTTTCAGCATAGCGTCCTGAGGAACTCGGCCACGCAGGCCTTGATCTCGCCGCGGTGCATGTTCATCCCGTGGTCGCAGTCGAAGGTGAGGCTCTGAAGCAGTCCCTTCCCCTCCTTCCTGATGAGCGCGTTCAGGACGTCGACGTTCTGCTCCCGCGGAAGGAGAGTGTCGCGTGACCCGGCTATGGTGAGCACCGGCTTTTCCGCCATCGCGGGGGCGTAGCTCTCGTAGGGGAACCAGTCGGGATGCAGATGAACGTCCCTGACGACCGTCTCCCAGCCGAAATCCCTGAGCCATGGGGCGCATTCCCCGTAGAAATCGACCAGCCCCTTCGGCGGGACCTCGCTGAGGGCGCCGTCCGCGGTGTGCCTGCCGTTCATGGGCATTATTACGACGCCTCCGCGCACGAGATCAGAGCAGGCTATCGCCCTGCAGGCCATCATGCCGCCGAGGCTGTGGCCGCAGACGAAGACGCGGCTCAGGTCGAAGAGGCCCTGTTCGTTCCTTCCGACCCATTCGAGAACGGACATGGTGTCCTCGAAGCAGCCTGTGATGCTGTAGCTGCCGTCGCTGCCCCAGCTTCCGCCGTAGTGGAAGTGCAGGGCGCAGAAGCCCGCCTCCCTGAGCGAGACCGCGAAGTCCATGATCCTCTCGTTGCCCGGGATCCCGTGGCAGAGCACGACTGCGGGGGCGGGGTAGAGCCCCTCGGGCAGATAGAGCTGCGCGAATATCCTTCCGCGGCTTCCGGGTATGAGCACTCCGCCCGAGGACGGGAGCCTGTATTCCGTACGTTCCATATCGCTTCTCCTTTCGGCACGGCACCGCTGATCCGGCAATGCCGGCGCCTCTTCTTTTCAAGCCGCGCCCCCGGGGCGCGCTTTTCTGCATATTGTATCACGTCAGCACAAGAATAAGGCGCCATTTTATGTCCATACGCTACATAAACTGTTGCTCAAAGCGCCCGGAGGATATATTATTGTAACGTCGGGCTCCGGTTGCCCGGCCATAAAGCTAGGAGGTTAAAATGGCTTACGATATCACACAGAAGCTCTGCGCCGAGCATCTCTCCGGCGCCGTGAAGTTCGCGACTCTCTCCAAGGACCACGAGGCTGACACCGACTGGGCTCCGTTCTTCGCGCTCCACGACTACATCCTCAAGACCTATCCCCTGATCGCCGAGAAGCTCGATCACGAGGTCGTCGGCAAGGCGGGACTCCTCTTCCACTGGAAGGGCACCGGCAAGTCCGACGCTCTTCCCGTATACATGATGGCCCACATGGACGTCGTCCCCGAAGGAGACTGGGGCAAGTGGACCTATCCCCCGTATGAAGGCGTCATCGCGGACGGCCACGTCTGGGGCCGCGGCGCTTCCGACTGCAAGGCTCAGATGATCGCCCAGCTCGAGGCCGTGGAGCACCTGCTCTCCGTCGGCTATCAGCCCGACTACGACATCTACCTCGCCTACTGCTACAACGAGGAGGTCGCGGGCGGCGACTCCATCAGCTCCGCCAAGCACATGGCCGACCACCTCATCGCCAAGGGCGTCAAGTGCGGCATCACCCTCGACGAGGGCGGCGGAATGAAGGCCGGCTCCTCCATGGAGGCCGAGGGACGCATCTGCCAGATCGCCGTGGGCGAGAAGGGCTACGTCGACTTCGAGATCTACAGGCTCGACGAGGGCGGACACTCCTCCACTCCCCACCGCGGCGGCGCGCTCGACTACGTGGCCGAGGCCATACTCGCCATCAGGGACAACCAGCTTCCCTACCGCATCACCCCCGCCGTCAAGGCCAGGTTCGAGGCCCTCGCCCCGATCATGAAGGACAAGGAGCTCGGAAGGCTCTTCTCCGACATCGAGGGCAACTGGGACGAGCTGCTCCCCATCATCGACAAGGATCCCAAGCTCGCCGCCTACTTCCACACCACCCTCGTGCCGACCATGGCCCAGGGCAGCCAGCAGGGCAACATCCTGCCCGAGAAGGCCAGCATAGGCGTCAACAGCAGGATACTGCAGGGCGACACCATCGAGAGCATCACCGCCTACCTCGAGAGCATCGTTCCCGAGGGCATGGTCGTCGTGCCGCACAAGGCTCACAATCCGACCCCCTGCGGCGACGTCCAGAACGACGCGGCCCAGCTCCTCTACAGCCTCTGCAAGGAGCGCTACGGCGAGGACATCTCCCTCGTTCCCGACGTGCTGCTCGGCGGCACCGACTCCAAGTTCCTCTACGGCCTCTCCGACAACGTCTACAGGTTCGGACCCTTCTACAACACCAAGGGCGAGAGCACCAGAGCGCACCAGGTCAACGAGAACATGGACATCGAGACCCTCGCGGGCGGAGCCGAGTTCCTCGTGGACTTCATCAAGAAGTACGGAAAGTAATCCTGAAGCAGTTTTAAGGAAAGGGGCGGCGTTTCAGTACGGAGCGCCGCCTCTGTGCATCAGAAAGGCGCTTACGCGATGAAGGAAAGACTCGAAAAGGTCTACAGGGACGGCGCGCAGTACAAATACCTGCTGCTGTCGATACTGATGACCGGCCTCGCCTACGGGATCTACAAGGGCGTCATAGACAATTACCTCGCCGAGGAGGTCGGGCTGACCCAGGTCGGCAAGGGAGTCTCCGAGTTCTTCAGGGAGCTCCCAGGCCTGCTGCTGGTGTTCATACTCGCCGCGCTCTACGAGTTCTCGGCCGAGAAGATCTACAAGATAGGCTCCGTAATAATGGTCGCCGGCATGGTGATGCAGGCTGCGGTCCCTCCGACCGCGGCCCTCGTCATACTCGCGATCCTGGTCTATTCTGTCGGCGACCACATGCAGCTCGGCATGAAGAGCGCCATAGGCCTGCAGTACGCGAGGGAGGGCAGGGGCGGAGAGTCCCTGGGCTACAACAACGCGGTAAGCCACGCGGGTACTCTCGTGGGCTACCTGGTGATCATACTCGTGCTGTCCCTCGCCGGGGACGTAAGCAGCTACAGGCCCTTCTTCATCGCCTCGGCGGTGCTGATGGCCGCGGCCATGCTGCTGTGCTTCGGCCTCAGCTCGAGCACCGAGACCGACAAGTCCAAGAGCAGGTTCTACTTCAAGAGGAAGTTCTACAAGTATTACATGCTCGAGATCTTCTACGGGGCAAGAAAGCAGGTATTCTTCACCTTCGGGCCTTACGTGCTGATCCTCTTCTACGGCGCGAGCGCCGTGGTCATCAGCGTGCTCTACGCGGTCTCCTCCGTCGCGAGCTTCGTGCTGGCGCCGAAGATCGGCCAGATCATCGACCGCCTCGGCTACCGCATAGTGATGATCATGGACACGGTCATACTGGTGGGCGTGTGCTTCCTGTACGGGTTCGCGCACCACATATTCCCCAGAGACGTGGCCTTCATCGTCTGCTGCGTGAACTACCTGCTCGACTCGGTCATATCCATGGCCTCGATGGCCTCCAGCGTCTACGTCAGGGATATCTCGGACAGCGACGAGGAGTGCCGCGCGACCATATCCACCGGCGTCTCAGTCAACCACCTGATAACCATACTGGTCGCCCTCTTCGGAGGCTGGATATGGAGGACGCTTGGCATCGAAACGCTCTTCATCATCTCCGCGGTACTGGGCCTCTGCAACAGCGCCTACGCCGCCACGATCAAGACCGGAAGGATGCCGAAGAGGAGCGTTTGATAATGGGCGCCCCGCAGGCGGAGCGCTTCACGCCATACAGCGAAGTACTGACAAACATGAGCCGGATCCCCGCGCGGGGTCCGGCCTTTTCATGTCATTTGCGTGCCAATTTTAGGCACGATACGTGACAAAACTGTCACGGCCGCAGCTGTGAAATTGACCCCTTTTGTATGCTAAAATCACTCTGAACAAGTATTTTTTATGCACATTAAAGGGGGTCCCAAGATGCGCAAACGATCATTGATACTGCTGGCACTGGCCCTGTGCCTGACGCTTCTGACCGCGGCGTCGGCGTGGGCGGACACCAGCTACAACATCCAAATCGGCGATACCGAGATAACGAGCTCGAACGCCTCGGATGTCTTCGGCGACGGAACCGTGAGCTACGATCCGTCGACCAAGACTCTGACCTTGGACAACTTCACGTACGAGGGCCAGGGATATTACTATTCAAACGCATACTATGGCATATTGTTCAGATCAAGTCAGGACGTTGTGATAGAGCTGATCGGCGAGAACAGCATCATGCTCGCGCCGGCGGATGAGAACTGCAGCTCCTATGGTCTCAGCTACCAAATGTACGGCAGCGGGAATGTCGCGTTTAAAGGCAGCGGCAGCCTCGTCATCAGGAGCGGAGACCTGTCAGGAACGAGCACGCGTGATAGCTACGGCATGTACATCAACTGCCATTCATTGACCTTCGGCAACGATTTCACGGGCAGCGTGACCGCGATCGGCGGAGATCTGAGCTACGGAGGCACCACCTGTGGACTTTATGCCTACAGCGGATTCGATGTCTTCAACGGCTCCCTTACCGGAATAGGCGGAAACAAGACCGGAGCCAGGACCGGACTCAGCGGCGACA
>JAEENW010000148.1 GCA_016283945.1 Bacillota bacterium | reverse complement strand
TCCTTTCAACACTCAATCCGATGCAGCGCAAGGCCGCCTCGTCCGTCGAGGGCCCGCTCCTGATACTCGCGGGAGCAGGCTCCGGCAAGACAGGCACCATGACGCACCGCATCGCGTACATGATAAAAGAGAAGGGCATAAGCCCGTACTCCATACTTGCCGTCACGTTTACGAACAAAGCTGCGGGCGAGATGCGCGACCGCGTCATCCAGCTCGTCGGCGACGTAAGGGGCATGTGGATACAGACGTTCCACTCGGCGTGTCTGCGGATCCTCAGAGGCGACGCGGAAAAGCTCGGCTATACGTCGAGCTTTGTCGTTTACGACCCCGTAGACCAGAAGGCTCTCGTAAAGACCATCGTAAAAGAGCTCGGGCTCGACGAGAAGCGGAATTCCCCCGGATACGTCCTCGGGGAGATCTCCGCCGCGAAGGAGAAGGCGCTCGGAAGCGCCGACATGCGTTCGGAGTTCGCGGGAGTGGAGCGCTACAAGGACATCATAAGGATCTACGAGATCTACGAGATCGCCCTTAAGAAGAACCACTCGATGGACTTCGACGATCTGACCCTGAACGCGGTGCGCCTGTTCGAGGGATGGCCCGACGTCCTGGAGCGCTACAGGGACAAGTTCCGCTACGTCATGGTCGACGAGTATCAGGACACGAACATGCTCCAGTACAGGCTGGTGCGCCTTCTGGCGGAAAAGCACGGCAACATATGCGTCGTCGGTGACGACGACCAGTGCATATACCAGTGGAGAGGTGCGGACCTGCGCAACATACTCGAGTTCGAGAAGGACTTCCCGGGCGCGAAGGTCATAAAGCTCGAGCAGAACTACAGGTCGACGTCGAATATCATCGACGCGGCGCACTGCGTCATATCGAACAACCGCGGGCGCAAGGACAAGAAGCTCTGGACGCAGGCCGCGGCCGGAGAGAAGATCGAGTACTACAGGGCGTGCGACGACATGGAGGAGGCCAGATATACGGCCGCGAAGATATCGCTGCTCATGAAGAAGGATCCGTCGCTGCGCTATTCGGATTTCGCGGTGCTGTACAGGACCAACGTGCAGTCGAGGCGCTTCGAGGAAGCGCTGAGCGTGCAGAACATCCCTTATCAGGTGCTCTCGGGCCTCAGGTACTACGACCGCAAGGAGATCAAGGACATGATGGCGTACATGCGCCTCGCGCTCAACCCCAGGGACGACGTCTCGTTCCTCAGGGTGGTCAACGAGCCGAAGCGCGGCGCGGGTCCCAAGGCGGTCGAGCTCATCAGAAAGGTAGCGGCTGAAAGGGGCCTTGGCATGCTCGAGGTTCTTCAGGATACCGAGGTGCTCAGCGGTCTGAGCACTAAGACCGCGCAGGCCGTGAGCGAGCTCGCGGACAGCCTCGCCGAGATCAACGCCTCGTCGGAGGAGCTCAGCGTGGGAGAGATCTACGACGCGCTGCTGGTGCGCACCGGATATCTTCCCGTCCTGCAGGACATGGACTCTGTAGAGGCGGAGGGCCGCATAGAGAACCTCATGGAGTTCAAGACGGTCATCGTCGAAAAGGAGAGCGAGGCCGCGGCTATAGGCGAGAAGCTCACGCTCGCGGGCTTCATGGAGGGCGTATCCCTCATGGCCGACATCGACAACCAGGATCCCTCGCAGGACGCGGTCAACCTGATGACCCTGCACTCCGCCAAGGGGCTTGAGTTCAAGGTCGTGTTCATGCCGGGTATGGAGCTCGGCATATTCCCGAGCTACCGCACGCTCGACCGCGGGGAGGGGCTCGAGGAGGAGCGCAGGCTCTGCTACGTGGGCATGACCCGCGCTATGAAGAGGCTCTTCCTGACAAGCGCCGAGGAGCGCATGCTCTACGGAAAGACCGAGAGGGCGCAGGAGTCGCCGTTCCTCTCTGAGATCGACAGAAAGTACATGGGCGGGCACGCGGTCTACAAGAAGCGCGGAGAGGGCATTGAGCTCGGGCGCTACGACCGCGAAACGAGCTATTCGTCCGGAAGCTACGTCTCGCCGATCAGGAGCGCGGATACCCTCAAGACAAGGGAGCTCAGCGCGGCGGCCAAACTCAGCGAGAAATACAAGACCGCGGGCGTGGCGCTGGAGCCCGGCGACATCGTGGAGCACGACAGGTTCGGCCGCGGAACAGTCATAGAGAGCCAGGAGAACATAGTGACGGTCATCTTCGACAGCGTGGGCACCAAGAAGATGGGCAAGGACAAGGCTCCGATGAAGAAAGTGAGATAGGGAAGACGCCACCGCAGAGGCGGACAGGCAGCTCCGGCTTGTTTATAAAGGGGGAAGAGCATGGATCCCAGAAAGCGCATGGAGGAGCTCTACGAGCTCATAGCGTATCACAACGAGAGATATTACACCGAGGACGCTCCCGAGATCAGCGACTACGAGTACGATCAGCTGTCGCTCGAGCTCAGGGCGCTCGAGAAGGAGCATCCAGAGCTCAAGAGGGCGGACAGCCCGACCGGGCGGGTGGTCGGAGGCGCCAAGAGCGGCTTTAAAAAGGTGCAGCACGACGTGCCGGTCATATCGCTTCAGGATGTGTTTTCAAAGGAGGAGGTCATAGCCTTCGCCGAGAGGGTCAGGGCCGAGATCCCGGACGCCGTCTTCAGCGTGGAAAAGAAGATCGACGGGCTCACGCTCGTGCTCCGCTACAGGGACGGAAAGCTCACAGATGCCATAACCCGCGGAGACGGGAGCGTCGGCGAGAGCGTTTACGCGAACGCGCTCATGATAGACGACATACCGAAGGAGATCCCTGAGAAGCTGCCGTACCTCGAGGTGCGCGGCGAGGTCTACATGTCCTCGGAGAGCTTCGAGGAGGCCAACAGGAAGCAGCAGGAGAGCGGAGGAAAGCTCTACGCCAACCGCAGGAACTTCGCGGCCGGGACCCTGCGTCAGCTCGATCCCGAGGTCGTGCGCGAGAGAAAACTCGGCATCTTCGTGTTCAACCTGGAGGTAGCCGAGGGGAAGAGCTTCTCGGGACATCTCGAGAGCCTGAGCTGGCTCGCCTCGCAGGGCTTTTCGATGATACAGGACCCCGTCGCCGCGCGCACGCCGGACGAGGTCTGGGAGGCTATAGAGGAGATAGGAAGGCTGCGCCCGAAGCTCAACTACGGCCTTGACGGCGCCGTGGTCAAGCTCGACAGCCTCGAGGGCAGAAGGCGCCTCGGAATGACCTCCAAGGTCCCGAGGTGGGCAGTCGCCTACAAGTATCCTCCCGAGAGGAAGGAGACCGTGATCGAGGACATAGTCGTGCAGGTCGGCCGCACGGGCCGCATGACCCCGCTCGCGGTCCTAAGGCCGGTGAGCCTCGCCGAGACCACGGTCTCGAGGGTCACACTCAACAACCAGGATTTCATAGATGAGAAGGACATCTGCATAGGGGACACTGTCGTCATGCAGAAGGCGGGAGACATAATCCCCGAGCTCATATCCGTCGTGAAGGAGAAGAGGCCGGAGGGCGCGCGAAGGTTCAGGATGCCCGACCGCTGCCCGGTCTGCGGGGCCCCCGCGGTCAAGGAGGCGGACGGGGCGCATCTGCACTGCAGCGGCGACAGCTGCCCGGCCAAGGACAGCAGGGCGCTGATCTGGTTCGCCGGCAAGGACGCCATGGACATAGACGGCATG
>JAEENW010000147.1 GCA_016283945.1 Bacillota bacterium | reverse complement strand
CGATATTATTTATATACACAAAAATTAATCATATGATTGGGGAAAATGCAAAAAACTATTGAAGCTTAACAGTATCAAAAGCCATCAAAGAACTGCGGGCATGAAAAGACCCCGGAAATGGAGTATTTCCGGGGTCTTTCGACTCTTGTCGGGTCTGATTAACGCTTGCTGAACTGGGAAGCTCTTCTTGCCTTCTTGAGGCCGTACTTCTTCCTTTCCTTCATCCTCGGGTCTCTGGTGAGGAATCCGGCGGCCTTGAGGGCCGGTCTGTTGTCGGGATCAGCCTGGCAGAGAGCCCTGCTGATGCCGTGTCTGAGGGCGCCGGACTGTCCGGTGGTGCCGCCGCCGTTTACGGTGGCGATAACGTCGAACTTGCCTTCGGCTCCGACGAGCTCGAGGGGCCTTCTGACCTCTCTCTTGAGAAGCTCAAGCCCGAAATAGTCCTCGAGAGGCTTCTTGTTTACGGTGATGTTTCCGCTTCCGGCGACGAGCCTGACTCTGGCGACGGAAGACTTTCTTCTTCCCGTACCGATGTACGCGATCTTAGCCATTTAGTCTACCTCCCTTAGAAATTCCATACTTCAGGCTTCTGGGCCTCATGCTTGTGCTCGGGGCCGGCATAGACCTTCAGCTTCTTGAACATCTGTCTTCCGAGAGGTCCCTTCGGCATCATGCCCTTGACGGCGTGGCGGATGATCTCTTCGGGGTCCTTAGCCTGGAGCTTCTCGAAAGTGATCTCCTTGAGTCCGCCCGGATAACCGGAATGATGCTTGTAGATCTTCTTCTGGGCTTTCTTGCCGGTGACCTGGACCTTTTCCGCGTTGATGACGATCACGTAATCGCCGGTATCGAGGAACGGGGTGTAGGTCGGCTTCTTCTTGCCGCGGAGGATCATAGCGGCCTCGGTGCAGAGACGTCCAAGCGTCTTTCCGTCTGCGTCGAGGATGTACCACTTTCTTTCGATCTCCGAAGGCTTAGCAATGTAGGATGACATTCATTTACCTCCTTTGTCTACTCATATGCCGGATGGCTCCGTCATAGTTTTCGACGCCTACTCAGATGCTCATCACACATCGTTTTCGGCACCAGTACTGATACTTCGGCCACGGGCCTTTCAGCCCTGCGCCTTTTGATGACTTGCGGTCCGGGAAGCGCCGTCTCAATGCTTAAGGCATTGAAACAACTGCGCTCACACAAGGACGCTCGATTATCATATATGCGGGAGGGCGCGTTGTCAAGGGATTTATCGGGGCGAAAAGCTCATTTTTGCCTGAAAACGCGCTGTTTTCGGGTCTTTGTCCTCCCGCGCGGAGTATAATCATATCGTAAGGACGCCCCGCGGCGGCCCGGCGGGCGAGAGTGGCGCAGACCGGAGGAAATATCATGAAAGAACAGGACGCGAAGAAGCTAAGCATAGTTTTTACCGGAGATATAGGCTTTGACGCTTACATGGACGGGCGCTGGAACGACCCTGATCTGGTATCGGGGGAGATAATGGATTTCCTGCGCGCGGCGGACCACGTGGCGGCGGACGTGGAGGGGGCGCTCATAAGGGCCGACGAGGCCGAGGACATATACGGCAAGGGCGTGCTGTTCCACGTCATGGATCCCGCGTCCTCGGTATTTCTCGAGAGGATAGGCGCCGACATCTGGGATTTCGCGAACAATCACACCATGGACGCCGGTCCCGGAGGGCTGGAGTCGGCGGCGAAGGTAGCCGCGCAAAGGGGGGCGCGCTTCTTCGGAGCCGGAAAGGACATAGAGAGCGCCTCGGCGCCCCTGATCGTGGAGGGCGCGGGCGGCATAGGAATCATAGGAGTCGGCTACATGCCAACCTGCGTGCGCGCGGGCGAAGGTACAGCGGGCGTGTTCGGCTGGGATGAGGACGAGGTCCTCAGGAGGCGCATACGCGAGGTCAGGGAACGCTGCAGGTGGTGCGTGATCGAGGTCCACGGGGGAGAGGAATTCACGGCCCTGCCGTCGCCCTACGTCAGAGAGCGCTATCTCGGATATCTGGAGATGGGCGCCGACATAGTCGTCGGGCATCATCCCCACGTGCCCCTGAATTACGAGCTCACAGGCGGCAAGGCCGTCTTCTACTCGCTCGGCAACTTCATCTTCGACACGAACTACCAGAGGACCCAGCTCGACACCGACAAGGGCGCGCTGCTGAGGATCGACTTTTCGGAGGACGGCTTCTCCTTCGAGGCGCTGGGCACCAGGCTGGACAGGGAAGCGGAGCGCGTCTGCGCGGGCCCGCTGCCAGACATCTTCACCGAGGTGCCCGCGGAGGAATACGCCCTCCTGATCGATACGGCAGCCGCGGCCTTCCTGCAGAACGAGAAGAAGCGCGCCCGCTTCATGATGAAGGGGGAGGGCGACGGATACACGGAGGAGCAATGGGAGAACTATTTCCGCAATGAGCCGCTGGTCCCCTATGTGCAGCCCGGGATACACAACGATTTCGGACTGCTGTACGACATGGCGCTCTCGGCCGATCCCTCGAAGTTCGCAAGCAGCCGGCTTGAGAAGGTCAAGGCGAATATACTGAGGCAGATCGAGGAGTGAGAGCCTTAAGCTGAGGGCAGGCTGAGAGCCCTGCCGGCGCGGGCAACTTACAAAAGCCTCCTGCCGGCGCGGGGGATCTGCTTCTTCAAACCAACTAAAAAAGGCGGCCTGCAGGGGCCGTCTTTTTCTGTGTTCTTTTTCCTGTCCCGGTTTCAGTTTACGCGCAGGGCTCTCATCGAGTTCAGTATCGCGATCATGCACACGCCCACGTCGGCGAAGATGGCGAGCCACATGTTGGCGAAGCCGAAGGCCGCGAGAATGAGCACTCCGATCTTGACGAAGAGGGAGAAGGCTATGTCCTCGTAGATGATGCGCATGGTCTTCTTCGCGATCTTCACGGCGGTCGCGACGTCCGAGGGACGGTCGTTCATAAGGACGATGTCCGCGGCTTCCACCGCCGCGGCGGAGCCCATGCCGCCCATCGCTATGCCAAGGCCCGAAGCCGCGAGCACGGGGGCGTCGTTGATGCCGTCGCCAACGAAGCCGAGGATGCGGCCCTCGGGGAGCTCTTTCTTGAGCTCTCTGGTCTTTTCGACCTTGTCCTGTGGCAGCAGGTCTCCGTAGACCTCGTCGATGGAGAGCTCGGAGGCGACCTTGTTCGCGATGACGGACTTGTCGCCGGTGAGCATGACGAGCTTCTTGAGGCCGGCGGCCTTGAGTTCCTTCACGGCCTGGGCGGAGTCGGGCTTGAGCTCGTCGGAGATCACTATGCAGCCGAGGTACCGGCCGTCTGCCGCGACGTAGACCGCGGTCCCGGGCTCGGAGCTCTCCTCGCAGCCGATGCCGAGGCTCCTCATGAGCTTGATGTTGCCGCAGGAGATCCGGCGCCCGTCGACGGTCGCGCTGACTCCGTGGCCCGCATGCTCCTCAGCCTCGCTGACCCTGGAGCGGTCTACGGGCTTGCCGTAGCTGTCCTCAAGCGAGCGGGAGATGGGATGGTCGGAGAAGGCTTCCGCGAGGCAGGCGAGCTCTATGAGCCCGTCCCTGTCCATGCCGTCCGCTGGATGCGCCGAGGCGACCTTGAAGATGCCCCTGGTGAGGGTGCCGGTCTTGTCGAAGACGAGGGTGTCCACCTTGGTGAGGGCCTCGAGGTAGTTGCCGCCCTTGACCAGGATGCCGCGGGAGCTCGCTGCGCCTATGCCGGCGAAGAAGCCGAGCGGGATCGAGATGATCAGCGCGCAGGGGCAGGAGACGACGAGGAATATCAGGCCTCTGGATACCCAGACGCTCCACGGCTGGCGGAAGAGCAGGGGAGGCAGCACCATGAGCAGCGCGGCGGCGCCGCAGACCGCGGGGGTGTAGTACCTCGCGAACTTGGTGATGAACTTCTCCGCCTTGGCCCTGCGGGAGGTCGCGTTCTCGACGAGGTCGAGTATCCTCGCGGCCGTGGATTCGGACGCGGGGGCGGTCACGCGGACTCTCAGCACCGCGTTCAGGTTGATCGTGCCGCTGTAGACCTCGCTGCCGGGCTCGACGTCTCTGGGCAGGGATTCGCCCGTGATCGCCGCGGTGTCGAGGCTGGAGAAACCCTCGATGACCTCGCCGTCGGCGGGGATGCGCTCGCCGGGCTTGATCACTATGACGCTGCCGACCGCGAGCTCAGAGGGATCGACCCTGACGAGCTCGCCGTCCTTTTCGATGTTGGCGTAATCGGGGCGTATGTCCATGAGGCCGGATATCGACTCTCTGGAGCGGGCGACGGCGCGGTCCTGCAGGTATTCGCCTATGCGGTAGAGCACCATTACGGAGATGCCCTCGATGTACTCGCCGAGGATGAGGGCGCCTATTGAGGCGACCGTCATCAGGAAGTTCTCGTCGAAGATCTCGCCGTGGCGAATGTTGCGCACAGCTTTCTTGAGTATGGGGAAGGCAGCGATGAGGTATATCGCCACCATTATGTATGGTAAGTATTTATCCATGACAGTTTTGCCGGACTCCCGGTCCGGATCGTATCAGCCCAGGGAGCACGCCGGGGACGCGTGGGGACGGGCTGCGAAGATCGGCGCCTCTTGAGCTGGGCGCCGCAGATGAAAAACGCGCCGGAGGGGCTCCGGCGCGATGCGTTCTGCTGTACTAGCGGACGATCTCCCACTCGGGCTCGAGCTTCCTGGTGAGCGCGCAGGCCTCGTCGAGGACCTTCTCGAACTTGTCGTCGTCAGCCTCAAGCGTGAGCTTCATGGTGGCGTAGCTTACGACCGCGTCCTCGCATCCCTTGATCTTCTGGATGTTGCGCTCGAGCTTTGCGGCGCAGTTGGGGCAGTCGATACCTTTAACTTCAAAAGACTTTCTCATAGTATGACCTCCTTGTCAGCCCTGCTGACGGACCTCTCATCTTGTTAGAAAACCTTAAAGGTTGTTAAGTATCTCTAACATCAACCTAAATATACAGCTGTTGAGCGCGGATGTCAACAGCTGCGTGAGAAGTTTTATGGGAAAAGCGTGGGTGAAGCGGCGCGGGGCACGGCGCCGAAGCTTCGGACTGCAGCCGGGCTCTGAAGACCCGGTCCGAATCTCCACCTCAGTCCTTCGAAGCTCCGTCCTCCCTGTCCTGGCGGGCGGGAGGCAGCAGGAAGTACGCCGCGGTGAGCAGCGCCGCGAAGCCGGTGCCCATGCCGGCGATCGCTATGAGGGGCCAGATGATCTTTTCCATGCGCGCCTCCTCTCCTAGGATCCGAATATGCCGGCTGCGATGCCAGAGAAGCCCATGAAGGACAGGCTGAGTATCGCGGCGGCGATGAGGTCGATGGCTATGCCCCTGAAGCTCTCGGGGATGTCGGCGGAGGCGATCTTCTCCTTGATGCCAGCGAAGAGCAGCAGGGCGAGGGTGAAGCCCGCCCCGCCCGCGGCGGCGGAGGCCACGCACTGGGCGAAGCTGAACTGGGCCGAGGCGCTCTGCGAGCAGACCTCGAGTATGGCGCAGTTGGCGGCGGTCAGCGGAAGGTAGGCTCCGAGGCTGGCGGCGCTCTTCTCGAAGCTGTGGCGCATCACGGTCTCGGCGAGCTGCACCGCCGAGGAGGCGGCGAGCACGAAGACCAGAGTCCTCGTGTACTCGAGGCCCATAGGGATGAGCACGAGCGTCGTCACCGGCCAGCTGAGCGCTGAGGCGGCGATCATGCAAAGGGCTGTCAGTATGCCCATGCGCAGGGCTCTGGCGGGCTTGTCGCCGGTGCCGAGCATGGGGCAGACTCCCAGAGCCTGCGAAAGCACTATGTTGTCGGAGAGGACGGCGGTCACGACTATGACGATGATGTCTCTCACGAGCGGCCTCCCTTCCTCTTGGTGCAGCCGGCGGCGGAGCGGCAGCCCTCGCAGTCCCCGCAGGGGCTTCCGGCGCTGCGTCCGGTCAGCTTGTTCAGTATCGCGATGATCACGCCGAGCACGAGCATTCCGCCCGGCGCGAGCAGGAAGAGCGGGGTCTGGGGGACCACGCCGGAGAGTATCGGGGCTCCGAAGAGGGTGCCCTTGCCTATGAGCTCCCTCACGGCTCCGAGCAGCGTGAGCCCGGCGGTGTAGCCGAGCCCTACGGCGAGGCCGTGCACGGCTGAGTCTGCCACGGTGTTCCTGGTGTAGAAGAACTCGGCTCTCTCGAGTATCACGCAGTTGACCGCGAGCAGAGGCAGGTAGGGGCCTATCCCGGCGTAGACGGCGGGAATGTAGACCCTGACTATGATGTCAGCGATGCTCACGAAGGTCGCCGCTATGACCATGGTGCAGGGGATCCTTACGCCGTAGGGGATGACCCTCTTGAGGGCGGAGAGCACTATGCCCATGGAGAAGAGGACCAGCGTCGCGGCGAGGCCGAGACCGAGGCCGTTGGAGGCCTGGGTAGCCACAGCGAGCGCCGGGCAGATGCCCATTGCCGATATGAACAGGGGGTTAGCGGTGAATATGCCCTCCCTGAGGATCTGTCTTTTGCTCTTTCTGTTCATCAGACGCCTCCCGAGGAGAGCTCCTCGCTCCCGGAGAGCTGGCGGTACTGCAGCAGGGCGTTGCTCACGCAGCTGAAGACCGCGGTCGAGGCCTCTTCGGCGTTCTCGACGCTCTCGATATACGCGGCGGTCGGGTCGCCCGGATCGGCGGTTATGGCCTCGGCGCCCATGTACTGATCGGTGTAGGCGGGCAGGGCGACTCTCGTGCCCAGCCCCGCGATCTCGCCGCTGACGTCGGTCACCACGACGCCGGTGATCCTGCCGTCGAGGTCTATCCCCACGACGGTCTCGATATCCTTCTTGTAGCCTCTGGCGCGGGCGGTCATGACGTAGCCCGAGCTTCCGGCTGCCTTGTATACGCTGTCTATCCCGCTTACGAGCTCGGCGTCCTCGACGAGGGTGAAGCCGGAGGCTCCGGGCAGGGCGGCGAGCCTCGCGCGCTCGGCCTCAGCTTCCGCAGCGGCTGCAGCCCGGGGCTCCGAGGCCAGGTAGACGAGGCTCAGGAGCAGGGAGCAGATGACGCAGATCATCGCCATGGTGAGCACGGACTGAAGGGGTCTCGATCTCATCTCCCGTCCTCCTTTCCGGTCCACAGCGGCTTGATGCCGGTCCAGCGGTCTATGTAGGGGGTCACTATATTCATCAGCATCACGGCGAAGAGGACTCCGTCGGGATATGGCGAATAGACCCTTATTATCATCGTGAGTATTCCGCAGCCTATGGAGAATATGACTCGGCCCTTTCTGGTGGCGGGGGTGGTGACGGGATCGCAGACCATGAAGGCCGCGGCGAGCATGACGCCTCCGGCGAGGGTGTGGAAGACCGGGTCGAAGCCCATGAAGAAGGCCGAGACCGCGACGGACGCGGCGTAGGCTAGCGGCGCCGCGAGGTCGGTGATCCCGCAGGCGGCGAGGTAAGCGGCGGCGAGCGCGAGGCACAGGGCGCTGACCTCTCCGGCGTTCCCGGTGGTCAGCCCCGTGAACATCTCAAGCGCGGACGGTACGTCCATGTTGTTGTTCCAGAGCTCGAGGGGGCTGTCGCCCTTGAAGAGCAGGCCGGAGTAGCTCACGTGCAGGGCGAGCACTCCCGCGGCGGCGGGGTTGACGAAGTTGTTCCCGAGGCCTCCGAAGAGCTGCTTGACTATGACTATCGCGAAGAAATCCGCGGCCGCGAGCATCCAGACGGGAACGTCCGGCGGCAGGCAGAACGCGATGAGCACCCCGGTGACGGCGGCGCTGAGGTCGCGCGCGGTCTGGGCGCGGTGAAGCACCCTGCGGGTGACGGCCTCCATGGACATGCAGAGCACAGCCGACGCAGCGATGAGCGCCAGCGAGGCTATTCCGAAGTGTATGAGCGCGAAGAGCTGCGCGGGAACGGTCGCCGCGAGCACCCTCAGCATTATGGAGGCGGTGTCCCTGGAGGCGTGGATGTGGGGCGCCGGAGAGACCGCCAGCATGGGATCATTTTTTCCTCTCACCGCGGCCTCCTTTCCCCTTGCTCTCCCGGGTCTTCTTCGAGGATGATGAGCTTCCGGCGGAGCGTCCGCGCCCGGAGGGCCTTGAGCCGGCCTTCTGGGAGCCAGCTTCACCGGCTCTTCCGGCCGGTGTTACGGCGCCGGCGGCGCTCTTCGCTCCGGCGGCCTTCGCTCCCGCGGCATCGCTGAGCAGGGACTTGGCGTACTTCATCCTGTCCCCGAGGGCTATCCTCGCGGGGCAGACGAAGGAGCAGGCGCCGCAGTCCAGGCAGCTCGCGGCGGCGAGGCGCCTGAGCTCGTCCCTGTCGCCCGTTATCGCGGCCCGCATTATGAAGCGGGGCATGAGGCTCATCGGGCAGCAGTCCGCGCAGCTCATGCAGCCTATGCAGGCGCTCTCCCGCGCGTGAGGGGTGTAGAGCTCACTGAAGCAGAGCATGGCGCTGTCGTCCTTGCCGACGGAATACTCCCTGCTCTCGATGGCGCGGCCTGTGACCGGCCCGCCTATTATCATCTTTCTGATGGGCTTCTTCTCCCCGCCGCAGAACTCCAGAATGTCGGCGGCGTGAGTGCCTATGGGCGCCTCGACGTTTCGCGGCTTGCTCACGGCGTCTCCGTCGACGGTGAGCGAGCGGCTGACGAGGGGCATGCCCGTGGTGAGGAACTCCGCGAGCTTGATCACGGTCTGGGCGCCGAGCACGAGGTAGCCCATGTCCTCGGGCGCCTTGCCCGGGGGAAGGAGCTCGCCCGTGAGCTCGTGTATCAGCACGGTGTCGTTGCCGGAGGGGAAGAAATTCCTGACCGAGAAGAGGCTCAGCCTGCTCTCGCCGGCGATGCGGCTCTGGACCATGCTGATGGCGTCCTTCATGCCGCTTCCGACCGCGATGATCCCGGAGGGGATGCCGAGGCGGTCCATGACGGTGAGGGTCCCGTCCCTGAGGAACTCGGGGAAGGACTGTATGTTCATGGCGCAGACCGAGACGTAGGGCTCGGGCTCCGTGCCGTTGATGATGAGGGCCTTGATGTTCTTCCCCTCGGCGCGCTCGAGCATGGAGACGAGGGGAGTCCTGTTCCTGCCGAAGTCGACGATGCCGGAGCCGCGGACGGCCTCGAAGAACTCAAAGCTGTTGCGTATCTTCGGCGGCCTGACCTCGGGATCGAGCTCCTGGCGGCCGTCGGTCTTGATGATCATGTAGAGCTCGCCCTTGTCCATCTGCGCGGAGAGCCTGTCGATCGAGATCATCTCGCCGGACACGCTGCTGTGTATGGGCGCGCAGCCGGGACTTCCGGCCTCGGCGATGAGCTGCCCGAGCCTGACGCGGTCGCCGGGCCCGACTATGGGAAGATAGACCTCTCCCGGGGCCTGCTTCATCGGTATGTACACCTTTTCGGGGACGGCCATCGGCATGATGGTCATCCCGGCGGTGGCTTTTTTCTCGGGGAAGACTATTCCCCCGCCGCGCACTCTGGCCATGGGACCTCTTTTGAAAAGCGAAATGATATCAATATAAAATACAATAAATCGCGCGGGATGTAAAGCGCGGGGGCGGGCTTCTTGCGCTTGCGGCTCTCAGGTGATATAATGCACCGACTATGAGAAAGCTTAGACAGTGCCTTGCTCTCCTGCTCTGCGCGGCCATGTGCCTCACGCTCACGGGATGCAGGACCTTCGACAACTTCTATAATACCTTCTTCGCGAAGGACCCCGCCGAGCAGACCGTCTACATCGGAGTGTTCGAGCCTTTGAGCGGCGCGGACAAGGACGCCGCCGCGGAGGAGATCGCGGGCATAGAGCTCGCGCACGAGATATACGGCCGCGTGCTGGACACGAAGGTCGAGCTCATCTACGCCGACAACCAGTCCGACACGCAGACCGCGCCCATCGCCGCGAAGGAGCTCATAGACAAGGGCGCCGCCGTGGTGCTCGGAAGCTACCGCTCGGTGCTCAGCCTCGCCGCGAGCGACGTGTTCTCCGAGGCGAAGGTCCCCGCGATCTGCGTCACCTGCAAGAACCCGCTGATAACCCAGACCAATCCCTACTACTTCAGGGTATGCTACACCGACGCCTACGAGGGCAGGGCAGCCGCGCGCTACGTCATGGAGAGCCTCAAGGAGACCGAGGCCGTGGCAATTGCCGCCGAGGGCGACGATTACGCCCAGGCGCTCATCGAGGAGTTCGTCTCCGCGATGGAGAAGGGCGCGGGCGAGGGCAGCGTGAGGGTGCTCAGCTACGATCCCGCGCTCGAGGACCTGACGCCGGTCATAAGGAGGCTCGAGATGTCCGGCTGCGACGCTGTGTTCTTCCCCAGCGCTCCCGCGGGCGCCGTGAGGATGATCAGGAGAGCCTCCGAGATGGAGCTGTCCTTCGCCTGGATAGGGGACAGCCGCTGGGACGGCATAGAAAACGCGGATCCCGAGTACAAGTCACTTGAACAGCACTGGCTCGATGGTATATCATATATTGAAGACTACGACATCAGCGCCTACAGCTCGACGACCACGCAGATAATGCTCAACGAGTACGCGAAGAAGAACGGCCAGGGCGCGGTGCCGTCCGAGAGCTTCGCCTTCGGCTTCGACGCCTACCTCCTCGCCCTCGCGGGCATGCAGGAGGCCGGGACGGTCAGCGACAGCGGGCTCATCGCCGAAAGGCTCACCAACGTTTACGAACTGGAGGGTGCCACGGGAAGCATAAGCATCAACTCCCAGGGCGACCCGCTCAGAGATGTAATAATAGAACAGATAACGGCCGAGGGGCCGCAGGCGGTATACACCGTAACCCCGAGATGGGGAGAATAGGAGAAGAAAGATGAGAGAACAGATCATGGCCGCGCTGGATCAGGTCAGACCCTTCCTTCAGAGAGACGGCGGAGACGTCGAGTTCGTCGATTACACCGAGGACAAGACCGTGCTCGTGAGGCTCCAGGGCCACTGCGCCGGCTGCCCGCACGCTCAGATGACCATCAAGTACGGCATCGAGCAGTTCCTCAAGGACGCCTTCGGGGATGCCGTATCCTCCGTCGAGGCCGTGATGTAGCGGCCCGCGGCGTATCATAAAGGCTTTTCTAAGGAGCGGAGGCAGGGCGCATCGCCCCGCCTCCTTTTTCACCCGGCGGTGATTATGGAAGATTCAAGAACCAGAAGAAGACAGGCGCGCGAGGCGCGGGCCAGGAAGAACCGGGCGAGGCTGAGAGTCCTGCTCGGGATCGTCGCGCTCGCGGCCGTCGCCTTCGCGGCGTGGAAGATGATACCCGGCCTCATCCCTGAGCCGGAGCCCGAGCTTCCTCCTGAGCCCGAGTACACGGTCGTCCCCGACATGGAGGCTGAGCGCTGGATAGACATCAGCGTGCGCTGCGCGGGAGACGTCATGGCCCACACCGGTCAGACAGACTCGGCGCGCAGGGACAAGGGCGCTTACTACAACTGGGAGGAGCACTTCAAGTACGTCGCTCCCTACATGATGGACGCCGACCTGACTATGGCCAACCTCGAGACGACGCTCAAGGGAGCGCCGCCCTATCTGGGCTATCCCAGCTTCAACGCGCCCGACAGCCTCGGATGGAAGCTGAAGAACATGGGCGTCGACGTGGCGATCTTCGCCAACAACCACATGTTCGACCTCGGGCTCAAGACCACCGAGCGCACCGTGGACGCGCTGCGCTCCATGGGAATGCAGGTCGTGGGAGCCCAGCACGCGGGCGAGAAGCGCTATCAGATCGTCGACGTCAAGGGCATAAAGATCGGCGTGGTGGCTTACACCTACGAGACCCCGAGGAACGGCGGCCGCAGGACCATCAACGCCGGAGTGCTCAGCGACGAAGCCTACTCCGTCATAAACAGCTTCACGCAGGACTCCCAGGAGCTCCTGGACAGGGACCTCGCCGTCATAGCGCAGCAGATGCAGGCTGCCAGGGATGACGGAGCGCAGGTCGTCATACTCTACATGCACTGGGGCGAGGAATACCAGAAGGATCCGAACCGCTGGCAGAAGTACATGGCGCAGAAGATGGCCAACGCGGGAGCGGACGTGATCTTCGCGTCGCACCCCCACGTCATACAGGCGATAGAGGAGCTCAAGGTCAATCTGCCCGACGGCAGCGCAAAGAACGTCCCAGTCTTCTATTCGATGGGCAACTTCATCAGCAACCAGAGGACGGAGAGCCTCTCGGGCGACTTCGGGACCGCGATCGCGGCCAAGACCGAGCAGGGCATGATAGCCTGCGTGGGGCTTCGCGTCTGCGCGAACGACGGCAGGCACGAGATCACCGAGGTCTCCTTCATCCCGACCTGGGTCGACCGCTACTCCAAGGGCTCGACCTACGAGTACGGCATAATCCCCCTCACGAAGGGCTTCGAAAGCAACCCGATGCTGCTGACCTCAGGGCACGTTTCGCGCGCCCAGGCGGCGCTCAAGTCCATGACGGACCTCATCGGGGAGAAGTACGTGAACACGGAGGCCTTCGACGGAAACACCGCCCGCTTCCCCAAGGACCACAGATGAGCGCTGCGGCGCAGGAGGCCTGATGGAGAGCTTAAGCTTCGTCATAGCTAAAAAGATGGAAAAGCCCCCGGCGAATGAGGGCGGGATAAGGCTCGGCAGCTTCAGGGCGGACGCGGAGAGCGGAGTCCTGGCTCTGATGAGCCCCGACCCCGCAGGGCTGAAGGACAGCATCGCGGCCTTCAGGAGCCTGACGGGGATCCCCGTCCAGTACAGGGTCCGCGGCAAGAGCATACAGATCGCCGCGGAGAGCGTGAGGGCTGAGGCGTCCCCCGCGGAGAGCGGGGCCGAGGCGGCAGCCAGCGCGTCAGAGAGCCCTGCTGCGGACGGCGCCTTCGGCATGCTGCTCGAGTTCGCCAAGGGGCTTAGCTTCCGCGCGGAGGACGTCGCCGACGTCTTCGAGTTCTGCGCCGGGGATCACAGCTACCCCTTCGGGACACTCAGGCTTCTCTCTATAGATATGGACCGCTCCAGGACCGAGATAGGCGCGGAGCTGGTCACAGGCGGCGCTTCGGGCGGGGAGCCGGATGCGGATGCGGCGGATCTGGGCGAGGGTCAGGGCGCGGATGACGGCGGGGAGCCCCCGGAGGATCCGGACCGCGAGGAGCTCTTCGCGCAGCTGCTGCCCTTCCTCACGAAGTACGACATGGGGATAATCAAGCAGTGAACTAAAAAGCGATCCTGAGCCGGGAGGAGCTTCCCGGCTCTTTTCTCGCAAGCTAAATGGCAAATATATGCAATAATAGCATATAGTGGTATAATCATGTTGAAAAGCGATGCTTTGATTTGACAATACGCATTGTAATGCGCATAATAGTAAAGGAGGACCTGGGTGAAACACAGGGATCTCATCAGGGAGCTTGAGTCTCTGGGCTTCGTCAAGCTCAGAAGCGGCTCCCGCCACGACATTTATCATGACGGCGAGACGGCGGTCCAGGTCCCGAGGCATTCCGAGATCAACGAGATCACCGCGGCGTCGATATAAAAAAAGGCGCTGGCGTCGAAGCGGCCCGGCCGGCCGTCGTGAGCGCACTCCGCGCCGAAAGGAGGCATTATGTCCAAAGCTGTTGTCTATCCGGTATTCATCCGCGAGACGGGCGGGCTCTACGCGGTCAGGATCCCCGACTTCGATCAGTTCACGGAGGGGAGAGATCTGGCTGACGCTGTGGTCATGGCCAGAGACGCCATCGGGATGATGGGCGTTTACCTCGAGGACGGGGGGAAGGATATCCCCGAACCGTTCTCCGCGGGCGGAGCTCCGGAGGAGGGCGAGCTCTCGACTCTGGTCGATATAGATTTCACAGCCTACCGCAAGCTGCACGACAACCGTCTCGTAAAGAAGAACTGCACCATTCCCTTCTATCTCGAGGACGCGGCCTCGAGGCAGGGGCTAAACTTTTCGAGGATACTCTCAGAGGCGCTGGCGGAGCGCCTGGGACTCCCGCTGAACGTTTAGGCGCGTTTAAGCTGCCGACCGCCGCGCGAGCCAGCCGGCTGAAGTCCCCCGCAGAAAGCCCCTTCAAAACCATTTATATCCCCATCGGAAAAACTTATAGAACTGCAGGCGGGGAAGCTCCGCATACCTCATATTGGGGCGGTCAGACGGCCGTCCCTCTATATATGGGAGTCCGAGAAACGCCCGGGTGCGTTCTCGGAGCTCCGGCGTTTCGCGGAGACGTCTGACGTTATCTCAGGGCTTGATTTTAAGCCATTTTCGGGCTTTAAATATTTTTTGAAAAAGCTTAAAAAAGTGCTTGCATTCTCCCCTTTTCGGTTGTATATTTTAGAGGCTTGCTTGATAAAGGGCAGTAGCTATAACTATGCCCTGATCGGCCAAGACGCAGAAAGTTGCTGTGCTATCAGGTAATTTCTGCCGAGAATTGTCGGGTCCTCAGAACCCGGCGTAGGAGTTCTCGCGCTTTTGTTTTGAGTAATGAAACGCGAAACACACGGCAGCGTGCAGCGGTCCCGAAGAGTTGCCGGGAAAGCGCTCACAAAGCCCGAAACGCCTTGAAACAAAAGGGCGGAAGACCTTCACACAGAATAGCGAAAATGTGTGAGAAGAATTAGCGGCCAGGAGCCGCCATCAAGCATCAGGAGGAAATAATGAGCAGTCAGAAGATCAGGATCAGACTCAAGGCTTACGATCACAAGGCGCTGGATCAGTCCGCCGAGAAGATCGTCGAAGCAGCAAAGAAGACCGGAGCCGAGGTCAACGGCCCCATCCCTCTCCCCACCGAGAAGGAAGTCGTGACCATCCTCAGGGCGGTCCACAAGTACAAGGACAGCCGTGAGCAATTCGAGCAGAGGACTCACAAGAGACTCATCGATATCGTCAACCCCACCGCCAAGACCATGGACACCCTCATGAAGATGGACATGCCCGCCGGCGTAGATATCGAGATCAAGCTGTAAGTACCCTTAGTTGAGATAAGATACTAACGGACTTAGTATGATCGGTTCGCCGATCCGCTGTAAGAACTTAGGAGGAAAAAGAATGAAAGCGATTTTAGGGAAAAAGGTCGCCATGACCCAGATCTTCTCCGAAGCCGGAGAGATCATCCCCGTGACCGTCATCGAAGCGGGCCCCGCAGTGGTCACCCAGATCAAGACGGTCGAGACCGACGGGTACTACGGAGTACAGATCGGTTTTGAAGACAAGAAGGAATCCAGGACCATCAAGCCCGAGAGAGGACACTTCGACAAGGCCGGCGTAGGCTACAAGAAGCACCTCGGCGAGTTCAGACCCGAAGAGGGCGAGAGCTACGAGCTCGGCCAGGTCATCACCGTAGCGGATTTCGAGGAAGGCGCCAAGCTGGACATCACCGGCACTTCCAAGGGTAAGGGTACTCAGGGCAACATCAAGCGCCATCACCACAGAAGAGGACCCATGAGCCACGGCTCCAAGCACAAGAGACTCCCCGGCGGCCTCGCGGCAGCCACCTATCCTTCCAGAGTCTTCAAGGGCAACGACGCCCCGGGAAGGACCGGAAGGGACACCGTCACCGTGCAGAACCTTGAGCTCGTCAAGATCATAGCAGACAGAAACCTCATGCTCGTCAAGGGCGCAGTTCCGGGAAACAAGGGCGGACTCCTTCGCATCCGCACCGCTGTCAAGGGACAGGGCAAGTAGCGGAAAGGAAAGGAGGAAGTCAAAATGGCAAACGTAAAGATGCTCACCATGGCCGGAGCTGATGCCGGCACCATCGAACTGAATGACGCCATCTTCGGCATCGAGCCGAACGAATTCGCGGTCCATGAAGTCATCAAGAACTATCTCGCCAACCAGAGGCAGGGCACTCAGTCCGCTCTCACCAGAGGCGAGGTCAGAGGAGGCGGACGCAAGCCTTTCAGACAGAAGGGAACCGGCCGTCACAGACAGGGACATTCCACCGACCCCTCGCAGATCGGAGGCGGCGTGGTATTCGCACCCAAGCCCAGGAGCTACAGATACTCCGTAAATAAGAAGATCAAGAGACTCGCGATGTTCTCCGCCCTCTCTTCCAAGCTCGCCGAGAGCGAACTGATCGTGATCGACAGCCTCGGCTTCGAGGCTCCCAAGACCAAGGATATGGTCAAGGTGCTCGAGAACGTAGGCGCCAAGGGCAAGACCCTGATCGTCACCGCCGCGGCCGACGAGAACGTAATGAAGAGCGCCGCCAACATCCCGGGAGTTAAGGTCTCCCAGGTCGGGCAGATGAACGTCTACGAGATCGTAGGACACACCAACCTCATCCTCACCAAGGATGCGGCTGAAAAGATCGAGGAGGTGTACGCATAATGAGAACCGCTTACGACATCATCAAGACCCCGGTCGTCTCCGAGAAGAGCATGGACGACGCGGCATCCAAGAAGTACACCTTCAAGGTAGCCGTAGACGCCACCAAGCCCGAGATCAAGGCCGCCGTCGAGGAAGCCTTCGGCGTGCAGGTAGCCAGAGTCAACGTCATGAACATCGACGGCAAGGTCAGAAGACGCGGCCTCACCAAGGGGACCACTCCTTCCTACAAGAAGGCTATCGTCACCCTCACCGAGGCCAGCAAGCCCATCGAGTTCTTCGAAGGACTGTAATAGGAGGATCAGACAATGGGAATCAGAAAGTATAAACCGACCACTCCGGGTCTCAGAGGCATGACGGTCTCCACCTTCGAAGAGATCACTTCCACCACTCCTGAGAAGTCTCTGACCAAGACCCTCAAGAAGCATGCCGGCAGGAACAACCGCGGCATGATCACCGTCCGCCACCAGGGCGGCGGCAACAGACGCAAGTACAGGATCATCGACTTCAAGAGAAACAAGGACGACATCGCGGCCACCGTCAAGACCATCGAGTACGACCCGAACCGCAGCGCCAACATCGCGCTCGTCTGCTACGCCGACGGCGAGAAGCGCTACATCATCGCTCCGGACGGACTGAAGGTAGGGGACGTCATCTTCAGCGGCGCGGCCGCCGACATCAAGACCGGCAACGCCCTCCCGCTCGCCAACATCCCCGTCGGTACCATCATCCACAACATCGAGCTGCAGCCGGGCAAGGGCGCCCAGATCTGCAGAGCGGCCGGAAACGGAGCTCAGCTCATGGCTAAGGAAGGCAAGTTCGCTACCCTGCGTCTTCCCTCCGGCGAGATGAGAAGAGTCCGCATCGACTGCAGAGCCACCATCGGCGAAGTCGGAAACATCGACCACGAGCTCGTCTCCATCGGCAAGGCCGGCAGGAAGAGGCACATGGGCATCCGTCCCACCGTCCGCGGCTCCGTAATGAACCCGAACGACCACCCGCACGGCGGCGGCGAAGGCAAGGCGCCTGTAGGCCGTCCCGGTCCTGTCACTCCCTGGGGCAAGCCTGCTCTCGGTTATAAGACCAGAAAGAAGAACAAGGCCAGCAACCAGTACATCGTGAAGAGAAGAGATCAGAAGTAGGGAGGATAGAAATGGGTAGATCACTTAAGAAGGGACCCTTCGTAAACGAGAAGCTGCTCAAGGCGATCGACGCCATGAACGCCGCAAACGAGAAGAAGGTCATCAAGACCTGGTCCAGACCGTCGACTATTTTCCCGCAGATGGTCGGACACACTATCGCCGTTTACGACGGCAAGAAGCACATCCCCGTATATATTACGGAAGACATGGTAGGTCACAGGCTCGGAGAGTTCGCTCCTACCAGAACTTACAGAGGACACGCCAATTCCTCTAAGGTCAACTAGCAAGGAGGCAAACGATGGAAGCTAAAGCAGTAGCAAAGTATGTAAGAATGTCTCCGTCCAAGCTCAAGCCGGTCACCGACCTGGTCAGGGGCAAGGATCTGACTGAGGCACTGACCATCCTCAAGTTCACCCCGGGAAAGAGCGCCGAGCTCGTCGAGAAGGTCGTTCAGTCCGCCAAGGCCAACGCGGAGAACAACTTCGAGATGGACGCCGACAAGCTCTATGTGGCTGAGATCCACGCCAACCAGGGCCCGACCATGAAGCGCTGGAGAGCCGGCGCTCAGGGCAGAGCGGGAAGGATCCTCAAGAGAAGCAGCCACATCAGCGTGGTACTGAAGGAAAGGTAGTCAGGAGGCAATTATGGGACAGAAAGTTAGTCCTCACGGATTCAGAGTCGGAGTCATCCAGGACTGGGATTCCAAGTGGTACGCAAACAAGAAGAACTTCGCTGATTACCTCGTAGAGGACCACGAAGTCAGAGAATACGTCAAGAAGAAGCTCTACGCCGCCGGCGTCTCCAAGGTCGTCGTCGAGAGAGCTGCCGAGGGCGAGATCAGGGTCAACGTCCTGACCGCCAAGCCCGGCATGGTCATCGGACGCGGCGGAGACGGCATCGACCAGCTCCGCGCCGAGCTCCAGAAGATGACCGGCAAGAACGTCCTGCTCAACATCGTCGAGCTCAGGAAGGTCGACTGCGACGCTCAGCTCACCGCTGAGTCCGTAGCCCAGGCCCTCGAGAAGAGGACCTCCTTCAGAAGGGCCATGAAGCAGGCCATCCAGAGGACCATGAAGGCCGGCGCCAAGGGAATCAAGGTCGTCATCAGCGGCCGTGTAGGCGGCGCCGAGATCGCCAGGTCCGAGAAGTACTCCGAAGGCAACGTTCCTCTCCACACCCTGAGAGCCAACATCGACTACGGCTTCACCGAGGCCGACACTCAGTACGGCAGGATCGGCGTCAAGGTCTGGATCAACAACGGCGAAGTGCTCGACAAGGAGCTCATCCCCGCGATCCCCGCAGAGGAAGAGACCAGGAGAGAGCGCGGCAGGAAGGGCGACCGCAGAGAGCGCAGGAACGGCGACCGTCAGGACAGAAGAGGCGGACGTCAGGACCGCAGAGGCGCTGCCGCTCAGGAGAGCAAGGGCGTCATGTACATGCGCAGGCGTCCCAAGCCCGCCGCCCCCGCAGAAGAAGCTCCCGCAGAAGCAGCTGAGACTGCTCCCGCAGACGTAGAATAAGGAGGGTCCGGCTTATGTTAATGCCTAAGAGAGTAAAGTACAGAAGAGTACACAGAGGAAGAATGAAGGGCATCGCCACCAAGGGCAACACCGTTACCTACGGCGAGTATGGCCTGATGGCTGAGGAGCCCGCGTGGATCACCGCCAACCAGATCGAGGCGGCCCGTATCGCGATGACCAGATACATCAAGAGGGGCGGCCAGGTCTACATCAAGATCTTCCCCCACAAGTCCGTAACCAAGAAGCCGGCTGAAGTCCGTATGGGTTCAGGAAAGGGAGCTCCCGCTTACTGGGTAGCTGTCGTAAAGCCCGGCAGGGTCATGTTCGAGATCGCCGGAGTGCCCGAGGAGGACGCCAAGGAGGCCATGCGCCTCGCCTCCCACAAGCTCCCGATC
>JAEENW010000146.1 GCA_016283945.1 Bacillota bacterium | reverse complement strand
GATGATCTCCGGCATGTCGTACGGCTTGGTGATGAAGTCCACCGCGCCGAGCTCCAGAGAGCTCAGCTCGTTCTCCTTCTCCCCGGTGGAGACGATGATGGGGATGCGTCTGAACTTCTCCTCCTGCTTGATCGCCCGGATGAATTCCAGACCGCCCATCCGCGGCATGTTCAGATCCAGCAGGATCAGGGAGATCGGCTTCAGCGCGGAGCGGACGACCTCGAGCGCCTCCTCGCCGTCCCCGGCGATCAGGGTGTCATAGGAGTCCCCCAGGATCTCCTTCAGGATCTCCTGGTTGATCAGCTCGTCGTCGACGATCAGGATCGTGTGCTTGATCTTGTTGATGATATTGTTCCGGTTGTTCATACTCTCTCTCTTTCCGCGTCGGTCAGTCCCTGTTCTATCGGTTTCCCGGCGCGAGCCTGGCCAGCGTCTCCTTCAGCTGATCGATATCGATCGGCTTGGACAGGTGTGCATTCATCCCGGCGGCAAGGCACTTCTGGGCGTCCTCGGCGAAGGCGTCCGCCGTCATCGCGATGATGGGGACGGACGCGGCGTCCGCGCGCTTCATGGCGCGGATGGCCTCGGCCGACTCGATGCCGTTCATGTGCGGCATCCGCAGGTCCATGAGGATCGCGTCGTAATCGTGCTCCTCCGACCGCGCGAACATGTCGGCGGCGATCCGGCCGTCCTCGGCGCGCTCGATGATGCACCCGCACTCCTCCAGGATGACCATCGCGATCTCCGCGTTGATGTCGTTGTCCTCCGCGAGCAGGATCCGCATGCCCGAGACGTCGATCGTCTTCTTCGTCTCCTCGGCGGCGGCCTCCTCCGTCTCGTGATCGACAAACTTGCGCAGGGCAAGGTAGAGCGTGGATTTGAACAGCGGCTTCGGGATAAAGCCGGTGATGCCGGCGGCGTTGGCCTCCTCCTCGATGTCGGCCCAGTCGTAGGCGGAGATCAGGCTGATCGGGACCTGGTCGCCGACCTTCTCGCGGATCGCCTTCGCGGTCTCCACGCCGCTCATGCCTTTCATCTTGTAGTCGACGAGGACGATGAAGTATCCGTCGTTCTCCGCCTCGGCCTCGAGGACGCGCGCAACGGCCTCCTCGCCGCTCAGGCAGGTGTCCGGTCTGGTCCCGAGCTCGGTCAGCGACAGGCTGGCCGACTGGCAAAGCTCCGCGTTGTCGTCCACGACGAGAATACGCCACGCGGGGAGCTTCATCTCGCTCGGCGCGGTCCGGACCTTCTCGAAATCGACGACGACATGGAAGACGGAGCCGACGCCCACCTCGGAGTCGACGTAGATCGTGCCGCCCATCGCGTCGACGATGTACTTGGTGATGGCCAGGCCGAGGCCGGTGCCCTGGGTCTTCTGGACGCGGCGGTTGTCCTCGCGCTCGAAGGCGGTGAAGAGCTTCTTGCGGAACTCCTCCGACATGCCCATGCCGGTGTCCTTCACGAACAGATGCGTCCGGACGTAGTCGCTCCCCTTCGGGGACTCCTCCTGCTCCAGTCCGAGATAGATGGCGCCGCCCTCCGGCGTGAATTTCATGGCGTTGGAGAGGAAGTTGAGCAGCACCTGATTCAGACGGACGCTGTCGCAGTAGACCTCCTCGGAGATGATGTTCCGGATGATGATATCAAAGTGCTGGCCGTTGGCCTTGATCTGCGCGCGGATGATGTCGCACATCGTCTCCAGCGTCTCCTTGAGCGAGAGGGCCTCCGGATTCAGGATCATCTTGCCGCTCTCGATCTTGGACATGTCGAGGACGTCGTTGATCAGGCCGAGAAGCTGCTTGCCCGACAGGGAGATCTTCTTCAGGCAGTCCTGCACGCGCGCCCGGTCGTCGATATGCTCCGTGGCGATCGCCGTCATGCCCACGATCGCGTTCATGGGTGTGCGGATATCGTGCGACATGTTGGAGAGGAACTCGCTCTTCGCCTTGTTCGCGGCGACCGCGTCCTCCCGGGCGTACTCCGCCTCCTCCTTCGCGAGCCGCAGCTGCTCTTCGGCATTCACCTTGTCGGTGACGTCGATGAACACGCCGAAGAACTCCTCCGGAGAGCCGTCCTCCCGCCTTGTCAGACGGCCGGCTGCGTGGAACCAGCGGTAACCCCGATCGCGGGCCAGGAGTTGGTAGGTGACGTCATAGGTCTTCTCCCCCGTGACGTCCCGGATGGTATCGTCGAACTCCTTCAAAACGCGCTCCCGATCGTCCGGGTGGAGCAGATCGCTCCAGGACTCCAGGCGGTCCGGGAAGTCCTCCGCGCTCTCATAGCCGATCATGTGGCGGAATTCGTCGCTCCATTCGCACCTGGTCATCTCGCCGCTCTCGTCGAAACTCATCCGCCACATGCCGGACTTCATCGAGCGATGCAGGACCTGGACCGCCGCCTCGTCCCGACGGGCGAGCAGCGATGCCTCCTGCTCCGCCGCGCGCGCTCTCTCTCCGGCCTCCTCGGCGGCGAGGCGCTGGCTGTTCAGGAGCTTCATCTGGTCCTGACTCATCTTCAGATAGCCGGCGAAGACGAGGAGGATGCTCAGCACGATGATCGCCATGCAGATGTACATGAGCTGCGCGCGCGTCTCGCCCATGTTCGTGACCATGTCGCCGAGCGCGTTGTACGGCATGATGGCGACGAAATACCAGTCGCTGTTCGGCAGGGGGAACGCCAGGCTGGTCCGACGCCCCGTGACGCCGCCGGCGCTGGGCGTGTAATCGACCACCCCGGACCCGCTCTCCCCGTTCTCGATGGCGCGCTTGAAATCGGATACGGTCTCCTCCGTCGGGCGGTGGATGCCGACGGCATGCCGCTCCAGCTTTTCAAAGAACGTGCCCCCCACGGAGTCGCTGTTCCGCACGACATAGGTGCCGTTATAGCGGATCAGATGGAAGAACGCCAGGGTCCCGTCCGAGTCGAGATTCATCTTATCAATGAACAGATCCATCTGGCGCGAGCAGATGATGCCCACGCTGGTCGCGCCGCTGCGCATGGGGAACTCCGCCGGCATGCACCAGAGGATCAGCTTCTGATCCGTGTTGTTGGCGCCGCTGGTCGCGACGCGGCCTTCGGAGAGGCTGTCCATGATGAAATCGAGGTTGTCCACGGAGGTGAGCTCCGCGCCGTAAACGGTGTCATAGTTCCCGTCGGCGTCGATCAGGGCGAGCGTGGGGAGATCCTGCAGTCTGCCGAAGAACCGGAGATGGTCGTACACCTCGTCCGCGCCGCCCGAATAGCCGAAGTCCTCCATGCCGCGCAGGATGGATTCGATCTGTTTGAAGCGGATCTCCGCGATCGCGTTGAAATAGCTCAGCTTTTCGGCCGAGATCCCCTGGATATAGGTGTCCGCGACGATCTCGATATCCTTCTCCGTCTGCTTTTCCATCGTTCGGTTGATGATCAGCAGCACGGCGATCGACACCGCCAGGATAATGACAAATCCGCCGATCAGCAATCTGGTGAATTTCTTCATT
>JAEENW010000145.1 GCA_016283945.1 Bacillota bacterium | reverse complement strand
CGAAGCGGTCGCTGAGGCCCGGTATCCGGTGCAGATTCAGCTCTATCGGGTGAGAGCTGAAGGTCGGGAGGTATTTCCCGGGAATATAGTCCTCATGGCGCACTATGTGGAGCTTGGGATGCTCCGTGTTCAGCCACTTGGGGAGATGCCCCCAGGTGACAAAGTGGATCGTATCCACCCAAGGCGCGAACTTCTCGACGCCGCGGAACCAGTATCTGAGAAGCTCCCAGTCGCGGTAGCGGATGTCGCGGTCGTCGGAGGATCCCATATCAGCGGAATCCGCGCCGTCTGAAGCTTGCCCGGAGTACAGCGCCTTCTGCGCGCGCCAGGCCGGATCGGAACCGTCGACCCATGGTATGACGAAGTCTATGCCCCGCGTTTTTTCGGAAATCTGATTATCCATGAGGTCCTTTACTCGCTCAGATAAGCTATGAGCCTCCTGTAGCTCTCCTCGCAGTCCACTGAGGCGTTCCAGCCGAGCGCCCTCAGTTTCTCGGAGCTGAGATACATGTCATTGTCGGGAGCGAAGCCCTGATCCCCCTCGGGGATCAAGATCCTCACCCCTATGCGGCCTTCGCAGATCCTGGAAGCGACGAGCTCGGCGATCTGTCTGACCGTCCTCGTCTCGGAGTCGTTGCATACGTTGTAGGCCTCACCCGCCCTGCCATTAAGGAGCACGGTGAGTATGCCCCTGACGGCGTCGGCGAGATATACGAAATTGATCACAGAGCGGCCTTCGGTATGGAGCTCTATGTCCTTCCCCTGCACGGCGGCTTCGGCGAACTGGACGGGCATGCGCCTGTCTCCCTCTGGCACTCCGGCTCCGAAGGTCTGAGCGAGCCTGGCAATCTTCGCGCCCACGCCGTATTCGGCGGCGTATGCGGCGCAGAGGCACTCGCAGAGCCTCTTGCTCGTGGGATAGCTCGCGCGGGCGCTGAGGTGGTCGACGATCCCGACCTTGTCCTCTGTCATGATGCCGCCCGGCACATAAGGCACGCCGTACTCCTCCATCGAGGAGAGATAGACAGCCGACGCTCCGCAGCGCTTCGCGGTCTCCAGCATGCTCACGGTCCCGTCGACGCAGCTCCTGACCGTCTCGACCGGATGCTCTATGAAGAACCTCGACGCTGTCGGAGAAACGGTGTGGACTATGTGGGTGCACTCGATATCGTAGCTCTCCGTGAGCTCAAGGACGCCGCTGCTTAAGGCATCCCCGAAGATCCTGCACGCCTTCTCGCGGTTTCTGACCAGGCCGATTATCCTGAGTCCCAGTCCGTATCTCTCATTCGCCGCAAGCAGAGTCCTGACCAGCATGGAGCCTATGAGGCCGGTCGCCCCGGTTATGAGCACGGACGCGCCGCGAAGCTCCCCGAAGAGAGCAGCATCTGAGACGATCCCGTCTATATCCTTTTTCAGTACCTCAGCGTTCGGCATATCTCGATACCTTCAGTCGTTTTGAAAGCGCATACCGCGCAGGCCACCTATCCGAAGACCTCCGAATCCTCGCCGGCGTCTATGAGCGCCTTGAACATGTAGAAGTCGTTCGGAGTCGTTATCTTGATGTTCTCGGGCGGACCCTGCACGCTGAAGAGCGGGTGCCCGTAGTGCTTCATCATGCTGGCGGAGTCGATGAACTGCAGCCCGTCAGCCGCAGCCCTGGCGTGGGCGCCGAGCACATCGCCGAGCCGGAAGCTCTGAGGAGCCCTCGCGAGCTCCACCCTCGAGCGCTCGATGATATCTCCGATCTCGCCGCTGTCGGTCTTGATCGTTATCGTCTCAATGGCGGGCGCGACAGTAATAGCGCTTCCGCGCTCCTTCACCGACTCGATGTTTCTCGTGATCGTTTCCCCGTCGATGAGCGGCCTGACCCCGTCGTGGATCAGCACCACCGAATCCTCCGGAAAGAGCTCGGCCGCCTTTAGCAGGCCGTTTCTCTGGGAGTCCATTGCGGTCTCTCCGCCCGCGATCACAGCCCTCACCTTTCCGAGCCTGTACTCGGATACGAGCTGCTCGCAGGTCTCTATCCACTGCTTCAGCACGACGAGGATTATCCCGTCTATGTCCGGATGATCCTCGAACTTTTCCAGCGTGTAGACGAGTATGGGCTTGCCGTGCAGCTCGAGGAACTGCTTCGGCCTGGTTTTCGTATTCATCCTCTTGCCGGTACCTCCGGCGAAGATGATCGCTATATTTGCCATGTCGTTG
>JAEENW010000144.1 GCA_016283945.1 Bacillota bacterium | reverse complement strand
GACGGGGATGAACTTCTGCCCGCCGAAGCCCGGGTTGACCGACATGACGAGCACGAGGTCCAGGTCGGTGAGTACGTTCTCGAGCATGGTGACGGGGGTCGCGGGATTGATCGCGACGCCGGCCTTTATCCCGAGCTCCTTGATCTGGTATATGACCCTGTGAAGGTGGGTGCAGGCCTCCTGATGGACCGTGATGTACTCGGTCTGGGGCGTGACGAAGTCGGGGATCCTCAGCTCCGGCCTCTCGATCATCAGGTGGATGTCGAAGGGTATGGAGCACTTGCCCGCGACGCTCTTTATGACCGGGGCGCCGAAGCTGATGTTGGGAACGAAGCTCCCGTCCATGACGTCCATGTGGAGAAGATCGGCTCCCGCCTTCTCGACGGCGAGTACCTGCTCGCCGAGCCTTGAGAAGTCGGCGGAGAGAATGGAAGGTGCAAGCTGTGCCATTTCGTCGTTCCTTTCTTGGTTGAAAGCTCCGGGCGCGGACGCTTTTAGCCCCGCGCCGGGATACGCCCGCGCGACGCGCCCGCCGGGCGCCCTAGTACTGCCTCCGCTCGCGCAGGGCGGTGTACATGTCCCTGTAGGAGCGGTAGCGGCTCCTGTCGACGCGCCCCTCCGAGACCGCCTGCCTCACGGCGCAGTCGGGCTCGTCCATGTGGGCGCAGTCGTCGAAGCGGCAGCGGCCCTTGAGAGCCGCCATCTCAGGGAAATATGAGCTGAGCTCGGCCGGATCCATCTCGGGCTCCTCGAACGAGGTGAAGCCCGGGGTGTCGAATATCATCAGGTCTCCCGAGACGAAGAGCTCGGAGTGCCTCGTGGTGTTCCTGCCCCTGAGGCTCTTCGCCGAGACGGCCCCTGTGAGGCTCACAGAGCCGCCGAGCAGCAGATTGGCTATAGTTGACTTGCCGACCCCCGAAGGGCCCGCTAACGCCGCCTGAGAGCCTCTGAGAAGGTCTCTGAGGGCGGCCTCGCCCTCGCCCCGCTCCGCGTTCATGAACACGAGCGGATACAGCGGTGTGTATATGCGCCTGAAGCGCTCGAGCAGCGCGGGCTCGGCGAGGTCCGTCTTGTTGACGCAGACCACCGTGCGCGCCCCCGCGCGCTCTGAAGATACTATGAAGCGGTCGAGCAGGCCGAAGCTCGGGAGCGGATCCCTCGCGGCCATGACTATGACCATGGTCTCGACGTTGGCGACGGGCGGCCTGTCGAAGCAGTTGAGGCGCTCCTCTATCTCGTCGATCGTCCCGTCGAAGTCCTGGCGGACCTGCCCCTCCTCGAGGCTGAAGACGACCTTATCCCCGGCGAGCGGGGTCATCCCGAGCTTGCGGAAGATGCCTCTGGCCTTGCAGGCGTAGACGCGCCCTTCGGACAGGACGTAGTAGAAGCCGCCTATGCCCTTGAGTATGACTCCCCTCATGGCTGGGCGGGAGCGTTCTCGGGAGTGAGCTCGGTGCTCTGGGAGCCGCCCTGTTCGGCGGATCCTCCCCCGGAGCCCTCGCCTGCCTCTCCGGAGCCTGAGCCCTCGGAGCTGCCCTCAGAAGAGCCTTCGCTTCCTTCGGCGCCTTCAGAGGAGCCTTCGGAACCCTCGGCGGCCTCGCCGCCCTCAGAGCCCTCCCGGTCCTCGGAGCCGGAGCCTTCCTGGCCCTCGCCGGAGCCCTCAGGCGCCTTGGCGTCGGGCTGCTGGGTCTCCTGGGGAACTATGTCGTAAGCGGTGACCGTGTAGGTCCCCTTCTCGAAGTCCACGCTGAACCTGTAGGCGAGCTGCGAGCCGAACCTCACGAGCACCGTTCCGTTGGTGCCGCGGCCGGAGATGCTCACGGTCTTCACGCCCTGTGACCTGGTGACCTCCTCGGAGGTCGTGCTGCCCGGGTCGAGGTCGTGCGATACCGTGACCTGCATCGTGAAGCTGTCCTCGACGGCGGTGCCGAGGTTGACGGGAAGCTCGACGGTCTTGAGCGCGTTGGCCTTCTCGTCCTCTTCCTCCTCGGACTTGGCCTGGTAGATGAAGACGGTCACGACCGGAGGCTCCTCTCCGCCGAATTCCATGGACTGGCCGGCGGTCGGGGACTGGCTGTAGATGAGCCCGTCGGTGTAGTTCGCGCCCACGGGGGTCGCGTGCTGCACCTCGAGCGCGAAGCCGGTCTCCTCGGCTATCTTCTCGGCCTCCTCCTGGGTCTTGCCCGAGAGGTCGGGAAGCGTTCCGGGAGCGGGCTCCTTGCCCTGGGAGATTATCAGGTCGACACTCTTGCCCGCGGCGAGCGATACCCCGCCTCCGGGATTCTGCGAATAGACCTGGCCCTCGGGGATGGTGTCGCTGTAGGTGTAGGTGACGTTTCCGAGCTCGTAGCCCGCGACCTCGATCTGGTACCTCGCGTTGGCGAGAGTCCTCCCGATCACGTCGGGAACGAGGCTCTGCTGGGCTCCTTTGCTGACACTCACCCTGACATTGTAGCCGCGCTTGACCACGGTTCCCTTGGCGGGATCCTGGTTCATGATGCGGCCCGCGGCGTAGATGCTGCTCGGGAGCTCCATGCGCTTCTCGACGGTGATCCCGTAGGGCTCGAGAGCCGCCACGGCCTCCTCGTATGACATGTTGTCGAGGTCGGGGAGCTCGATCTCCTCGGGGAGCTCCTCCTTCTTCTCAGTGAGCATCTTGTTGATGACGGCGCTCGCGGGGACGGCGAGAGCTATTGCCAGGATCGCGGCGAACAGGCGCCTTAAGATGCGCTTTCTCTTCTCGGGATCCCTGGGCTTGCCCCTGCCCTTGTCGGCCGCCCTGACCGCGGCTGCCGCGGCCTCGGTCTTGTCTCCGCTGTCCTCGATGGTCACGGGGATGCCCTTGAGGTCGCCGGTGTATATCTTGGAATCGGTCTCGGGAGAGCTCTCCGGAGCCTCCCCGGCTCCCTCGTCGCTCTTGGTCCAGCGGGACATCGAGAGACCGCTGTAGTTGCTGCTGTGCTTGGGATACCTCACGAAGTTGAGGTCGGTGATCATGTCCTCTGCGCTCTTGTAGCGCTCCTCGGGCTGCTTGGCGGCGGCCTTCATGACTATGCGCTCGAGGTCCTCCGGGATCTCAGGATCGATCTCGGTGAGCGGGACCATGTCCTCGTTCATGTGCTTGACGGCGACCTCCACCGCGGTCTCCCCGTCGTAGGGGACCTTGGCGGTGAGCATCTCGTAGAGCACTATGCCCAGAGAGTAGATGTCGGAGCGCTCGTCGACCCTGCCTCCTCTCGCCTGCTCGGGCGAGAAGTAGTGCACGGAGCCCATGACGGCCTCCTTGTCCTCGACGAGGGTGTCGGAGGAGACGGCCTTGGCGATGCCGAAGTCCGTGATCTTGGCGGTCCCCTCGGATGTGATCATTATGTTGTGGGGCTTGATGTCCCTGTGTATGAGATGCTGCTTGTGCGCGGCCGCGAGCGCCGACGCGACCTGCCTGGCGATGTTGCAGGCCCAGCGCGGCTCGAGCGCCCCGTGCTTCTTGATGATCTCGGAGAGCGGCTTGCCGTCGATGAGCTCCATCACTATATAGTAGATGTTGCCCTGCTTGCCGACGTCGTAGATGTTGACGATGTTGGGATGCACGAGGTTGGCCGCGATCTGCGACTCGCGCCTGAAGCTCTCCACGAACATCGCGTCGTTCGTGTACTCCGGGCGGAGTATCTTGATGGCGACCATGCGTCCGAGCAGCCTGTCCTTGGCCTTGAAGACCACGGCCATGCCGCCCTCGCCAATCTTTTCTATGAGCTCGTATCTTCCGGCTAATACCTTGTTTGCCATGTATAAGCTCCTCCGTTAAACGATCCTTACGCAGCAGACGGTGATGTTGTCGCTGCCTCCGCGCCTGTTTGCCTCGCTCACGAGCTGCCTCGTGAGCCGGTGCATGGTCTTGTATCTCCCGCAGAGCTCTGCCATCTGAGCCTCGGAGACCTCAGAATAGAGGCCGTCCGTGCAGAGTATGAGAGTGTCGCCGGGGAAGAGCTCGAAGCTGAAGAAGTCGGGAGCGATGTCCTCCTCCCCGCCGAGAGCCCTGGTGATGACGTTCCTGTCGGGTCGGCGCCTCGCCTCCTCCTCGCTGATGAGGCCGGTGCGGACCATCTCGCGCACCGCGCTGTGGTCCTCGGTGACCTGCCTGGCGACCCCGTCCCTGACGAGATAAGCCCTGCTGTCGCCGACGTTCACGACGTAGGCGTAGCTGCCGCGCACGTAGGCGAGAACGCAGGTCGTCGCCATGCCGGGGTGCCCCCCGCCCGGGCGAGCCATAGCGTATATCCTCGAGTTCGCCTTCCTGAAGGCGCTCATGAAGTATTCCCTGAGCTCCCTTCCGGCGGGGACGTCCTCGACGGGGCTGTCCACCGCGAATCCCGCGATGCTCTCCACCGCGAGGCTGCTGGCGACCTCTCCGCTGCTCCTTCCGCCCACGCCGTCAGCCACTATGAAGAGCTGGCGGTCGGGGAGCACGAAGACCGAGTCCTCGTTGATCTCCCGCTTCATCCCGCGGTCTGTTTTGAATCCGACGCTAAGCAATTATTCCTTCTCCAAGATGCATATGTAGAACCCGTCCGGGCCGCCGGCCTCGGGCAGGAGCTGTCTTTCGAATGCTTTACGGAACGCCGCGCGCCCCACCTGTCCGCAGGCGCCCGTCCCGCTCTCCGCGAGGAAGCGCTGCGTCACGCCCTCGTTCTCCCTGCGGCTCACGGTGCAGGTGCTGTAGAGCAGCCTCCCGCCGCGCCTCAGGTAGGCGGCGCCATTCCTGAGTATCCTCAGCTGAAGCTCCGCGAGGGCGTCTATGTCTTCGGGCGCCCTGAGCTTGATCTCCGGCTTCTGTCTCAGCACTCCGAGCCCGCTGCAGGGAACGTCGCAGATCACGAAGTCCGCGCTCTCCGAGAGCTCCGGCCTGAAGGCCGATGAGTCCGCGGCCGAAGCGCTGACGATGTCCGCTCCGAGCCTCTTCATCTGCGCCCTTATGAGCTTCACGCGGCTCTCGTAGAGGTCGAAGGCGAGTATGCTGCCCTGTCCCTTCATGAGCCCTGCCGCTGCGGCCGATTTGCCGCCCGGCGCGGCGCAGAGATCTATGACCCGGCTTCCGGGAGCCGGCGCGAGGGTCTCGACCGCGTACTGCGAAGCCTCGCCCTGCACGCTGAAGAGCCCTTCCCTGTATTCCTCCGTATCGAGCAGGCCCTTGCCCTTCACGTTCAGGGCGTGACGGCTGAGCCCGCAGGCGCTAATCTCGAAGCGGTCCGACAGCCTCTCCGCGAGCCCTTCCCTGTCCGTCTTCAGCAGGTTGGGCCTTATGACGAGGGGCGCGGGGCTGCAGGAGGCCTCCATGAGCCTCGCCGCCTCTTCCTCTCCCCTCTCCCGGGTCCATAGCTCCGCTATCTCCGGGGCGAAGGACCAGCGCACGCTGGCCGGCACGTCTCCCTCGGGAGCCCTGCTTCCGCGAAGGTAGTTCCTGAGCACCGCGTTCACGAAGCCCGCCTTGCCGGGCGCGAAGCTCTTGGCGAGCTCCACGGCCTCGCTCACCGCCGCGTGCTCCGCGGCGGAGCCCATGAAGCCAATTTCGTAGAAGGCCATCCTCAGGATGAGCCTCTCCGCCAGGCCGAGCCCGGGCCTCTTCAGGAAGCGCGATATTCTCGCGTCGAGCAGCATCTGCTCTCTCAGGACTCCGTAGACCAATTCACGCACGAAAGCCGGGCGCGAGGCCTCTTCCGCCTTCAGCACCCTGTTCATCGCGAGATTGGAGTAGCTGCCGTTCTTTTCGATGTCTCTCAGCACCAAAAACGCCAGCCGTCTGTCGTTATCCATATTCTAACCCAATACAGTGCCGATTTCAATTTTATTCCCGAGCAGCCAGGCCGATACGTCCATGGCCTTTTTGCCGGGCATCTGTATCTTTTTGAGCAGCACGGAGCCGTCTCCGCAGGCTACCTCGATGCCGCCCTTCCCGGCCGCGAGCACGGTCCCGGGAGCGTGCCGGCCTGCGTGCTGCGCGGACCCGGCGCCTTCCTCAGCGGCCTGTCCCGCCTCCTGGCCGAAGCTCCTTCCCGCCTCAGCCTCGTGGACCTTCATCATCTCCCCATTCAGGAAGGTGTAAGCCATGGGCCAGCTGTTCATGCCGAGCACGTGGCAGACTATCTCCCGCGCGCTCCTGCCGAAGTCTATGAGCCCCTCCGACTTCTCGACCATGGGGGCGAAGCTCACCAGCGCCGGATCCTGCGGGATCCTCGGAGCCGTCCCGTCCTCTATGGCGGGCAGGGTCTCCATGAGCAGCCTCGCTCCAATCACGGAAAGCTCGTCGAATACCTGCGCGGAGGTCTTGCCGGCGGCCTTAACGGAGGCTTTGGCGATCATGTCGCCAGCGTCCATCTCCTCGGCCATGTACATCAGCGTGACCCCGATCTCCTCCTCGCCCGCGAGCACGGCGCGCTGTATGGGCGCGGCGCCGCGGTACTTCGGGAGCAGCGAGCCGTGGATGTTGACGCAGCCGAGCCGCGGTATGTCCAGTATCCTCTTGGGTAGTATCTTGCCGTAGGCGGCGACGATTATTATATCGGGCTCCGCCGCCTTCACTGCCTCGAAGAACTCGTCGTTCCTCTTGACCTTCTCGGGGCTCAGCACGGGGATCCCGAGCTCCAGAGCCTTCTCCTTGACGGGGCAGCTCTTCAGCTTCTTTCCCCTGCCGCTCGGCGCGTCGGGCTTGGTGACAGCGAGCCTGACATCGCAGCCTCCCGCGGCGAGCGCCTCGAGCGCCGGAACGGCGAAGTCCGGCGTTCCCATGTAGACGACTCTCACGGGCTATTCCTCCTCGTCCTCTTCCTCGGGCTCGGCGTCGACCTCCTGATAGTCCTCGCACTTGCTGTTGTAGACTATGCCGTCGAGGTGGTCCAGCTCGTGGCAGAATGCCCTAGCGAGCAGGCCTTCGCCCTCATATTCCACGGGGTTTCCGTCGCGGTCCAGAGCCGAGACCTTCACCCTCTGGGGACGGTGGACGCGGCCCTTCATGCCGGGGACGGAGAGGCAGCCCTCGAACTCGAACTGGTCCCCCTCGGCTTCGGTTATGACGGGGTTGATTAGCTGGAAGAGCTGATCCCCGAGCTCGATGACGACCATGCGCCTGAGTATGCCTACCTGCGGGGCGGCGAGCCCTATGCCTTCGGCGTTCCTCATGGTCTCGGTCATGTCGTCGAGTATCTGCCTCTCGTGGTCGCCTATCCTCCTGACGGGCTTGCAGACCAGCTCAAGGCTCGGGTGTCCCTGTTCAAGTATGTTTCTGAGTGCCATCGCGTGTTTTCCTCCGGTCCTGGTGTATATGCCGCCCCGGGCTGCCGCCCGGGGACTTCCGGCGCCTCCGGGCCCCTTCCGGGAGCCCGCGCCGTCATGTGAACGAATATGGATTGATATCTGTGGTGAGGAGCTCGGCCCCGCCGGGCTGCCTCAGGTATTCCCTCTTGAAGCCCGCAACCGCCGCGCCCACCTCGCGCCTCAGCTCGGCGGGCGCCTTGATGAGCAGCTGGTATCGCGCCCTCCCGGCGAGCCTCTGCCTCGGAGCCGCCGAGGGCCCGAGCACC
>JAEENW010000015.1 GCA_016283945.1 Bacillota bacterium | reverse complement strand
TGAGCCCCTGGGAGCTCTTCGACGGGACCAGCTCGATCTACTCCGGACCCGAGTCCGCGGGGCTCGTCATGTGATACCGGCCGGCTGAAACAGGGCGGTTTTTTGACAATACAGCCATAAAAGTGACTCTACGGACCTGTTCCCGCTGTGGGAACGGGTCTTTTTGTGTTATTATGTTACAAAGAAGTCTGACCTATGGCGCGTGCCGGCGCCGCATCCGGATGATCCGCACTATGAAGAGCTCCAGAAAAGAAAACGAGATAACGCTGTTCCTTCAGGGGAGGGTGGACTCGTCCAACTCCGCTGAGATCACGGAAGAGCTTCGCTCCCTCGGCGCCTTTGACAAGGACGCTGAGGTCATTTTGGACTGCGGGGAGCTGGACTATATCTCCAGCGCCGGGCTTCGCGTCGTCCTGAGCCTCAAGAGGGCATGCCGCGGCGTGAGCATGACTGAGGTCTCCCCCGAGGTCTACGACGTGCTGGAGATGACGGGCTTTTCGGAGATCATAAACGCCAGGCGCCGCTTCAGGACGGTCTCCATCGCCGGCTGCGAGGTCATAGGGAAGGGCGCCAACGGCAAGGTATACCGCATAGACCCCGAGACCGTCGTAAAGGCCTTCAGCGGAGAGAATTCCCTCGATGAGATAGACGCCGAGCGCGAACTCGCCAGGCAGGCCTTTGTGGAAGGGCTGCCTACAGCGATCCCCTACGACGTCGTGAAGATAGCAGAGGGCGGCTACGGATCGGTCTTCGAGCTGCTCAACGCGAGAAACCTCGCGCAGCTCATAGCCTCAGGCGAGATCAGCGCCGCGGAGGCGGCCGAAAGGAGCGCCGGGCTCCTGCTGCAGATCCACGGCACGGAGGCCAGGCCCGGGTCGGTCCCGGACATGAAGGCCATAGTCCTTTCGTGGGCTGAGGGGCTGAGGGGGCATCTCGGCGTGGGGTGCTCTGAGCGTCTCGAGGCGCTCATCAGCGGAGTGCCGGACGATCCCCATCTCCTTCACGGCGATTACCACATCAAAAACATCATGATGCAGGGCGGCGAGCTGGTCCTGATAGACATGGACAAGCTCTGCTGCGGACATCCGGTCTTTGAATTCGGCGCGATCTTCAACGCCTACAAAGGCTTCCCCGCCTTCGATCTTGAGGGAGCCGAGAGCTATCTCGGGATAAAGGGAGCGGACGCCGAGATCCTCTGGCGCAGGACAGCCGAATGCTATCTGGGCTCGGACGATCAACGCCTGATCGATGAGCTTGAATGTAAGGCTGCCGTGATCGGCTATACGCACATGATGCACCGCCGCATCAGGAAGGGCGGTCTCGAGACAGAGTCGGGGCGCCGCGAAGCGGCATTTTGCCGGGAAAAGCTGGAGGAACTGGTACCGTCGCTCGATACTCTCGAGTTCCTCGGTCAGAGGGGCTGAGAGCGCCGTGGAAGCCTCACCCGCAGGGCGTGGCAATGATTGAGAAGAAAACAGCCGTCCGGGGAAGCCCCCGGGCGGCTTTCGCGTCATAAAAGACCCCGCGCCGGGCGCGGGGTCTTTTCGTCTATGCTGCTTAAGCCTTCAGCCCTCTAGCACTTCGGCTGGGGAACGGGGATCTCCGGGCCGATGGGGCACTTGTACGGGGAGTTCTTGGTCTTCTCGGCGAACTCGGCCTTGGCCTTCTCGATGAGCTCGGGGGATTCGATCGCCTTGAGCGCGGAGGCGGCGAGCACCTTGCCTCCGAAGAGCATGCCCTTGAAGCCGATGCTCATGCCGGCGCAGGCGGTTATCTGCCAGCTGTGGCCGGGAGCGGCGAGGTTGTAGGTCGCGGTGTTGACCTGGCAGCAGGGGCAGATGTGATCCACGTCGCCGACGTCGGTGGAGCCGCCGCCGAATTCCTCCTCGACGGGGCAGACGACGGAGTGGATGGGGCCCTTCTCGAGCTCACCGCTCTTGCTGACCTCCTCGAACCTGGGGCTCTGCCTGTTGAGGGAGTCGGCGAAGGCCTTCTCCTCGTCGGACCATACGGGGACGCCGATCTCTTCCATGGTGTCGTGCGCGAGGTCGGTGAGGACCCTGTTGGGCATGGTGTTGTAGCAGCCGCCGAGGAACTCGACCTCGAGGTCGGTCTCGGTCATGTGAGCCGCGCCCTCGGCGCAGAGGACGAGCCTCCTGTAGGCGTCCTCGATGGCCTCTCTGGAGAGGCCTCTCACGTAGTACCATACCGAAGCCCTGTCGGGAACGATGTTGGGGGCAGTGCCGGCTTCCTTGTAGGAGTAGTGGATCCTGATGTCGGGGGTGACGTGCTCTCTGAGGTAGTTGGCGCCGACGTTGGCGATCTCGGCGGCGTCGAGAGCGGATCTTCCCTGCCAGGGGGCGCCGCCGGCATGGGCGGTCCTTCCGCTGTAGTGGAAGATGGCGCTGTTGAGTCCGTTCATGGTGCCGAAGCTGACCTGGTTCTTGCTGCTGCCGTGCCAGGCGAAGCAGATGTCGAGATCCTTGAAGGCTCCGTTCCTCGCCATGAAGACCTTGCCCGTGAGCACCTCCTCAGCGGGGCAGGCGTAGAACACGAGGGTTCCGGGGAGCTTCTTCTCCTCCATCTCGGCCTTGGCTCCGAGGGCTCCGGCTAGGCAGGCGACGTTGAGCAGATTGTGGCCGCAGCCCTGTCCCGGGGCGTCCGGGGATACGGGATCCTTGGTGTCGCAGACCTTCTGGGAGAGTCCCGGAAGGGCGTCGAGCTCTCCGAGGAAGCCGACGACGGGCTTGCCGCTGCCCCAGCGTCCGACCACGCATGTCGGAAGGCCGTAGGCTCCGGTCTCGACCTCAAAGCCGTACTCTTTGAGCAGCTCGGCGGTCCACTTCGAGGCTTCGACCTCGTTGTAGGCGGTCTCGGGATGCTCCCACATCTTCTTGGAGAGATCGATGAGCTTTTCCTGCTCGGCGTCGATCTTGCGAATCGCAGTTGTTCCTGTCATGATGACCTCCTGGATCGATCAACGGAGCGCGCCGCCAGCGCGGGCAGGGCGCTCCCAAACTTATCAATTACCCAATCATTATATTCCAAAACCGTTTGGATTTGATAAAATATATGACATGGCAAGGAAAGTTTCTTTTTATACCCTCGGATGCAGGGTGAACCAGTACGAATCGCAGCTCGTGGCGGAGCGCTTCAAGGCCCTCGGCTGGGAGATCGCCGGCGAGGAGGAGGCGGCTGACGCCTATGTCGTCAACACCTGCTCGGTCACCGCGCTCTCCGACCGCAAGTCGAGGCAGTACATAAGGCGCATGAAGAGGCTGAACCCCTCGGCCGTGATCGCTGTGATGGGCTGCTATCCACAGACCGATCCCGGCGCGGTGGAGAAGCTCTCCGAGGCTGACATAGTCATAGGCACCGAGGGCAAGGAGCGCGTTCCCGGGCTCGTCGAGGAGCTCATAATGGAGCGCGAGCTCTCCGGAAGCTGCTCCCGCATGATACTCTCGCGCGGCGGAAGACCTTCCTCCTCGGCCTACGAGGACCACGCGTCCATCGTAGGCAGCGAGTCGAGGACCAGGGCCCTGCTCAAGATAGAGGAGGGCTGCGACCGCTTCTGCTCCTACTGCGTCATACCCTACGCGAGGGGGCCGGTCAGAAGCAGGCCTCTTGGCAGCATACTCGACGAAGCCGCGGGGCTGGTCGAGGCCGGCTACAGGGAGATAGTGCTTACCGGCATCAACACCGCGCTCTACGGCACCGACCGGCCGGACGTCAGGGTCAGCGGGATAGCGGAGGTCGTAGACGCCATAAGCGCCATCCCCGGGGACTTCCGCATAAGGATAGGCTCCCTTGAGCCCACCGTCGTCAACGCGGAGTACGTGAGGGAGCTCTTCGGCTTCGAGAAGCTATGCCATCATCTGCACCTCTCGATACAGAGCGGAAGCGCCCGCGTGCTCGAGGCCATGAACAGGCACTACAGCCCCGAGGACTATCTCAGGATAGTGAGGGAGCTAAAGGCCTTCGACCCGCTCTACGGCATCACGACCGACATCATCACCGGCTTCCCGGGCGAGACCGAGGATGATTTCCAGGACAGCCTCGACATCGTTAGGATGGCTGAATACCTGAAGGTGCACGGCTTCCCGTACTCGCAGAGGCCCTTCACGGCGGCTGCGAAGTTCGAAGGACAGATCGCCCCGCAGGAGAAGAAGCGCCGCAACGCGAGGCTCGCGGAGGTCTCGGAGCAGGTCTCTCTGGCCTTCAGGAGCCGCATGAAGGGGAGCCTGCAGCGCGTGCTCACGGAGGAGCGGGCTGAGATAGGCGGAAAGCTCTTCATGAAGGGGCACGCCTCTAACTACTGCCCGGTGTACATCCCCGATCCCGGCGGTCGCCTGGAGGCGAACCGCTCCATGGACGTGACCGCGGGAGATCCCGCGGAGGACGGGGTGTACGGCATGCCCGCGGAGGACGGGGTGCAGGGCACGCCCGCGGAGACCCCGTAAGGTTTACGAAACGATATCTCACCCAGAATCAACTATACTTCAGAAAGGACCCGAAACATGAACGACTGCATCTTCTGCAAGCTCGCCTCTGGCGAGATACCGACAAACGTCGTCTACGAGGACGAGAGCGTCTTTTCGTTCTATGACGCAGATCCACAGGCGCCGGTGCACGTGCTCGTCATTCCCAAGAAGCACATAGGTTCGCTCGACGAGGCAACGGAGGAGGACGCCGCGCTGCTCGCGCACATGCTGCTCAAGGCGAAGGATATCGCCGCCAAGCTCGGCCTCGAGAACGGCTACAGGCTGGTCATAAACACCGGAGCCGACGGCGGGCAGAGCGTGCGCCACATGCACATCCACCTGCTCGGAAAGCGCCAGATGAACTGGCCGCCGGGAGACTAGAGAGAAGCGCAAAAAACGCTTGCACGGCCGCGTATGGATGTGTATAATACATCTGTTCGAGTTCCGGCCGCAGGCCGAAAATCAGAGAAAGCGAGGAGGTGAGTCAAGAATGGCACAGGTAGTAGTCAGAGAAGGCGAAAATCTTGAAAGTGCTCTTAAGAGATTCAAGCGCTCTTGCGCCAGAGACGGAGTCATGTCCGAGCTCAGAAAAAGAGAATGCTATGAGAAGCCGAGCGTGAAGAAAAAGAAGAAGTCCGAAGCTGCACGCAAGAAGGCGAACAAGAGATACTAGTCAAGAGAGAGCCTGCCGCTATCGGCAGGCTTTTTTGCTCAAAAGAGCATGATCGGAGGTTTATTTGAGCGAGATCAGAATTAGGCCCGGGGTCACCGCTTCGGCGGAGGAGGTCTTCGGGATATTCGATTCGAATCTTCAGGCCGTCGAGAAGGACTGCAAGGTGCAGGTCTTCTGCCGCGGCGACGACATCATCATAAACGGAGAGGAGGCCGAAAGGGCTTCCCTGGTCATCACCGAGATGTTCAAGGTCGTCGAGAGCGGACAGCCCCTCGACGAGCAGAAGGTCGCCTACATCATAGCGCTCTCGCGCGACGGCATATCGTACACCCAGAGCAACCT
>JAEENW010000143.1 GCA_016283945.1 Bacillota bacterium | reverse complement strand
TAAATATAATGTCTGATCGCCTGCTCAGCTCCGGAGCCGCGCGGCACGGAACGCCTTTGCTAGAGCTTCCTGGCTATGTCGTCGGCGTGCTCCTCTTCCCACTGCTCGAGCTTCTCCGCGGGAAGCTGCATGACCTTGCCGTTCTCCTTCGTGACGTAGACGAAGCTGCCGAGACCGGAGGCATGCTCCTCGCTCTTGTCGACGTACTTCTCGTCGGGGCTCTTTTTCTTCTCGTCCCAGCTCAGATACTCGCTGAGAGGGATGTGGACGACCTTGCCGTTATCTGCCGTAACGTACACGAACGGATCGCTGCTGTATGCCATACTGCACCTCCTTGCCGCGGCGCCCTTGCGCCGCAGGTCTCACAGACCTCTTTCTCTGGCTATATTATACACCACGGAGGATGCTTTTCAGCGCGGAACATCGTAACAGTCTTTTGAGAGCATTTATCAGTTTTTTGTATACATAGCGATGTAATATGCGCAAACGATTTAGATATATAGCTGATATATATCGCCGACAAAGGGCTGCCCTATCGCCGCCCGCGGCCTAATGATCCGACTTCAGCCCCGCCCCACACATAGGGATGAGGCAGTCGCGCGCCTCGCCGTACTTCTCGCAGTAGTTGAGATAGGCCTCGTAGTTCGCCGCGGTCGTGTGCTCGCAGTAGATGCCCTTAGCCGCGAGCCTGGCTCGGGCCTCGAGTATCCTGTCCTCCCTCGCGTGGATGAACCTCACGCCGTACTTGCGGGCGTATTCGAGGATCTCCGCCGAGCGCATGGGCTTTCCAATGGCTATGCCCTCCGCGATCGTGGGCGAGACCTCGACCTCGGCGTACTCGTCCAGCCCCTGCTCCGCCGCCTTCAGCAGCGGGTCACAGGTCTCCGCCTGCAGCGCTATGATCTGCGGCACGCGGTCTATGACGCCGTTCTCGACGAACTCGTCCAGCGCGTGCATTATCCCCAGGTACAGCATCCCGTTGCCCACGGGCACAACGATGTGCTCAGGAAGCCTTCCGAGCTGCTCATAGGCCTCGTAGAGGTAGGTCTTGGTCCCCTCGTAGAAGAACGGGTTGTAGACGTGGTTGGCGTAGAAAGCGCCCTCGCTGTCGACCTTGCCGCGGCAGACGTCCGCGCAGTGGTCGCGGCTCCCCGGAACGACGGTGCACACCGCGCCGTGAGCCCTGATCATGTCTATCTTCTTGGGGCTCGTGCCCTCCGGCACGAAGATCTCGCACTGTATCCCCGCCTTGGCGCCGTACGCCGCGACGGAGTTGCCGGCGTTTCCGCTGCTGTCCTGCACGACGCGTTCGACCCCGATCGCCTTGCAGTGAGCCATCAGCACCGCTGCTCCCCTGTCCTTGAACGAAAGCGTGGGCATGAAGTAGTCCATCTTGAGCAGCACGTTCTCATCGAGCCTGACTATGGGCGTCATGCCCTCGCCGAGCGTGATGTCCCTCCACGAGTCGTCCTCGAGCGCCATGAACCTGCGGTAGCGGAACATGCTCCACTCGCTCCTGTCGACTTCGCTCAGATCGAACTTCGGCGCCTTGAAGTCGAGCTTCCAGAGGCCTCCGCAGTCGCACTTCGCCTTTCTCGTGCTGACAGGCTCGCGCCTTCCGCACCTGCTGCAGATATAATCCATATCGGCCTTCCTTTCCGTACGTAATTCAGATCAGCTGTCCTGCTCCGGTATCTCCGCGGTCGCTTCGATCTCTATGAGCACCCCGTGATGGAGGTTCCGCGTCGGAACGACCACCCTGGCGGGCTTGTGATCCCCGAAGAACTCCGCGTAAATGTCGTTCACCTCATCCCACAGAGCCATGTCCGGAATATAGACTCTGCACATCGCGACCCTGTCCTTCGTCGTCCCGGCAGCCCTGAGCACGAGATCGACATTGTGAAGCGCCATCCTCGCCTGAGCCGCGAGATCTCCGTTCTCCATGATGCCGGTCTCGTGGTTCATGGGAAGCTGCCCGGATACGTACAGCACCCCTCCGGAGATCATCCCCGGAACGTAATGGCCCTTGTTGACCGCTTTGGTCTCTATGTATACAGCTTTCATGATCGTTCACCTCCAGATCGGGCCTCCCGCATGCGCGGGAGATCTTTATTGATTGTATCATATCATCTCATCACGCGCACCTGTGTGCATCCTCTGCCCAGACGCTGCCGATGCGGACCGCGTGGCTCCCCGAGGATCCGAAAAGACAACGAAAAAGCCCGCAGTCCTTAAGACTGCAGGCTTTCTTCTTTGGCGGAGGACATGGGACTCGAACCCACGAGGCCTTTCAGCCCTACTCGCTTTCCAGGCGAGCTCCTTAGCCACTCGGTCAATCCTCCGCATTGGCTAAATTAAAAGCTTTACTAACAAGCCTTGTTAGTTTACAATATGTACGTTGAAAAATCAAGAGAAACTTAGGCAATATATTTAAGAAAACGGAGGAAAGAAGAATGAAGGTAGATTTCACCCCGAAGGGCATCTGCGCCACCAGGATCGAGTTCGAGATCGACGACAACGACAAGACCCTTCACAACATCGTATTCACCAGAGGCTGCAACGGCAACCTCAAGGCCATCGCCAAGCTCTGCGAGGGCAAGAACGCGGCTGAGGTCTCCGAGATCCTCCGCGGGAATCTCTGTGGAAACAAGCCGACCTCCTGCGCGGATCAGTTCTCCAAGGCCATCGACGAGGCTCTCGCCAGCGCGCAGTAACCACCGCGGCGCGAAGCGGCTCCAAAGCCCGGCGCGCGGAACAAAGACAGTAACCAAAGAAAAGGCCCCGGCTCGATCGAGCCGGGGTCTTTTTACGATCCTTCCATGTTGCCTGACGCGGCGTCCTAGCCCTTCGCCCACCAGTAGGTATTCACGACGTTCTTGATCTCCGCGAGCGTGACGTGGAGCTCCTGGCCGCCCGCGGCGTAGGAGCCGAGCTCGTAGGTGTTGTAGAGCACGATCAGGCCGTCCTCGGTGATGAGGAGGTTTCCGATGTAGCTGGGCTCGTCCACGTACTCCCAGTTGGCCTTGAGCTCGTCGCATATCATCTGCAGGAAGGCCTTCTGGTCGGTGATGATGTCCTCGACCTTAAGGTAATCGCCGGTCTGGGTGTCGATGTTGTAGTAGATTATCATGCTGCTCGGGTGAGCGCCGCCCGCGTAGTAGTACTCGCCGAACTCGAAGCTGAAGACGGTGCTGTCGTGCCTGTGCACGTTCACGCTCATCTCGTCGGTGAGCGGGGCGATCTCCTTCAGATGCTCGGGCGGCAGTTCGCTGCCGGCGTCCTTGAGCATGTCGAGCTGGGTCTTCGCGTAGTCCTCGATGTAGGAGTTGAAGCCCTCCAGCGAGACCGCGAGCCTCGGCCAGCTGTCGTCGTAGGCGGAGAGCAGTTGATAGCGCACGCGGGAGACCGTGGTGTTCTCGTCGTTCTGCGCGGTGATCTCCTTGCCCTCTATGGTGTACTCGGCGATACCGGCCTCGCCGTCGACAGTTGGATCTTCAGCCTCGCCGCCCTCGATGTCGCCGGGATCCTCGAAGCCCATGATGAGGTTGCCGAGATAGGTGATCCTGCCCTCGCTGTCGGTCACGGCGTCGACGAGCTCGCCGCCTCTGATGTAGTCTGCGCTGAGGAAGATCTGCGGATCGTCGGTGAACCTGTAGGGAACGGCCTCGAGCGCGTCGTCGGTCGGAGGGATGGATGAGTAATCCTTCTCATCTATCCAGATGAGGGCGCCCTTCTCGTCGCCGCGCAGCTTCCAGCAGGTGCCCTGGACATTGGCGTTCTTCTTCGGCTCCTGGGTGCGCGCGGGGATGTAGCCGCCGTTCCTGGTCATTACGGCGCTGTAGGTGTCGTATTCTTCGAGGAACACGCCCTCACCGCTGTACAGTATGAGATAGACCATGTAGCTGCCGTCGCAGATGGTCTTCTGGTCGATGATGTAATCTCCGAGCGAGGAGGCCTGCTTGAAGTCGGGGTCGTCGGTGGAGAAGAGTCCGAGCTTGAGCAGCGGCAGCTCTACGCTGCTGTACTGCGAGGCGACGCTCTCCATGACCACGTCCCAGGCTCCGCTGTAGCTGTAGAGCTTGCCGGCCGCGGCGTCGTCCCTCTCGGCGGTGTAGCGGCCGTCGGCGCCGAACTCGAAGCGCAGCGATGGGACCGCATCCTCGAGGTCCTCGTACTCCCAGCTGCCGGTCATGAAGTCCTTCAGGTCGGCGTCTCTGAGGTCGACCTCGGGCTCAGGCTCGGGTTCGGGCTCCTTGTCCTCCTCAGGGGGCTCCTCCTTCGCGGGCTCGGGGGCGCCGCTTCCCGAGGGCTCCTGCGGCGTCTGCTCCTGAGATGTGCCGTTCTGAGGCTCCTGAGAGCCCTTATTCTTATCGCCGCAGCCCGTGAGCGCGCCCAGAAGAAGCGCCAGGCAGAGCAGGACGGAAATGATCTTTTTCATGTGAGTGACCTCCCTTCGGGGGACTTTTCGGGCGCCGGACGCGCCCTTTTGCCTATACATGTGAATTATACCACAGAAAACGGAGCGCATGTGAAGCGCTCCGCTTTTTGCTGTGAAGTATGGGGGAGCCCCGTCCGGGCTTGGATCACTCCCTATTTGGTCTGGGTCTTGGAGATGAGGGGCTCCGCGACGCCCTCGACGCCGGTCAGCGCGAGGACGCAGAGCAGGTTCTTCTGCACTCCGATGTAGGAATCGGTCGGGTCGTACCACTCGCTCACGTCGTGGGTGTTGCCGCTCACGCCGCCGCAGGAGATGGTCGCGGCCGGGATGCCGAGGGAGAGCGGGATGTTCGCGTCGGTGCTGGAGAGCGATCTCATAGTGGGCTCTACTCCGGAGGCCTCGAAGGCGGCCTTGAGTATGCTCACGATCTCGCAGTTCTCGTCCTGCACTCCGCCGATGGAGCCGCTGAGCTCCTCGTGGCTCACCTCGATGCGCGCGTTGGGATCGAAGCGGAGCTCCTTGCCGGAGGTCTCGTAGAAGGCCCTCATGTCCGCCCAGCGCTCGTACTCCTCGTCGGCGCACTCCTGGCAGATCCTGAGGCATCTCTCGTGGAACTCCCTCATGACGTCGGCGCTGGCGCTGCGCACGTCCATGGTGAACCAGCACTCGCTGGCGATGGAGGTCACGCCGGTGCCGCCGCCCACGAGCGAGGTGTTGAAGATGGTGAACGGGTCGGTCGGTACCCTCTGCTCGGCGATCTTCGCGATAGCCCTGCTCATGGCCATGACCGGGTTGACGAGGCCGAAGGCGCCCATGGAGTGGCCGCCGGGACCCCTGAAGGTGATCTTGTACTGGACGTCGGAGACGCCGCCGTAGGTGAGGTTGCTGCCGGCGCCGTCTACGGAGATGAAGGCGTCGACCTTGGTGCCCTTGGTGTTGAAGATGTGGCGCATGCCGCGGAAGTTTCCGAGGCCCTCCTCGCCGGAGTCGCCGCCGAAGTAGAGGGTGCAGGCGGGCTTGATGTCCGCTTCCTTCATGGCCCTGAGCATGGCGAGCACCTCGGCGCAGCCTCTGGTATCGTCGCAGATGCCGGGCAGATAGACTCTGGAGCCCTCGCGCCTGAGCTCGAGCGGGGTCTCGAGCGGGAATACGGTGTCGAGATGCGCGCTTACCATGACGACCGGGCTGCCCTCGGGGCCGGGGATCACGGCGAAGGTGTTGCAGACCTCGTCCTGCACGGTCTCATAGCCCAACTCCTCGATCATCTCGCGGAAGCGGGCGGCCTTGTTCTCCTCGTGGTTGGAGAACGAGGGTATGAGCGCGAGCTCGATCTGCTGGTCAAGGGTGCGCTCGCCGTCAGTCTCTATGAAAGCGAGCGCCTTCTGAAATTTGGCGCTCTCCCTGAGCTTTTGGATCTTTTCCTTCACTTTTTCTCTCCTCTCTGTCGCGGCCGTCCGCCCGCGCCGCCTCCTGTGCCGCTCTGGCGGCAGCGCCCGGGGTCTTTTACCGCTCTATCATACTAAAGCGGAGCCCCGGGGTCAACAGAGTAAATGCGCCGAGGTAACCTAGTCCGATGCCTTCGCGGCGGCTCCCGCGGCGCGCAGCACCGCGCTGACTATGTCCCTGCGGTCCATGCGGGCCCTGATGCCCTGCCAGGTGCCGCGGCGGTCGTTGCAGCCGTTCAGGAGCTTGATCGCGATCCCGGCCTGCTGCCAGTCCCTGAGGTTGACGTTGTAGTCGTCGATGAGTATGTCGTCGGGGCGTATCCCGCCGGGGACGGCCTCGCGCTTGCTCTCGCCGCAGGGGAGGAAGAGGCTTCCGGCCCTGCCCTCGCGAACGCTCCTGACGTGGCGCCCGAGCCACTCGCGCTTCTCTCCGAGGGCGTAGGGATTTCCCTCGAGCACCGCGGAGAGCGTGCATACCTCGAAGCCCGGCATCGCGGCGAGCTCGTTCATGGCCTCGATCACCTCGCTCTGGGGCTCGAGATCCCTGAAGTATCCCGCCCTGAGGAGCTCGTCCTCGGACTGGAACTCGGTCATCCTGGCGAGCACGCCGTCCATATCGAAGAATACTCTGCTCATGAAAACACCTCCCGCTTCATCTTTCGAGATGATTATACAGGAGGTGCGTGTACATTTGTCTGTACAGGGGGATGCTTCTCTTAGAGGTCCTTGTACTTCTCCACCACGGAGCGCCAGTCACTCGGGGCGACGGGATCGAAGAGCGAGTTCCTCAGCTCCACGTTCGCGTGGTTGATCTCCCTCTTGCGGGCCTCGAACTCGCGGTCGATCCTGCGCTTTGTGAAGACCGTCGCGGCGCCCGTGGGGATAACGATGAGGAAGAAGCCCGCGTAGGCTATGGTGGCGATCGTGTTGATGTCGTCGAAGCGGCCGCTCTTATACACGGCCTCGGCTATCATCGGAAGGCCGACGAACCACGCGACCGCGACCACCATGGCGTAGAAGAGCAGGAGAAAGCCGCCCTTCCGGTTCTTCGGGACAGGCTTTTTGTTCTCCTGGTAGATCTTTTCCTTCTCGGCGTCGCTGAGCCTGTTGGCCATCTCAGATCCTCTCCTCTCTGTATACCTCTCCGTCCAGGGTCTTCCACTGGAGCACTCCGTCCTCGAACGTCATGTAGCTTCTGGAGGAGCCTCCCTTGGGGAGCGAGACGGAGCCGGGATTGCAGTAATAGCAGGGGCTCTCGCCGCCAAGGCCGCCCTCTCCGGGCGTCCTGACCTGATAGAAGTCGGGGATGTGGGTGTGGCCGCAGAGCAGCAGGTCGCAGGAGCTCACCGGCGGGAGCCTGTGAGGCCCGTAGACGTGGCCGTGGGTCGCGAAGATCATCCTGCCGTCCCAGGGCAGGTAGATGTAGTCGCTGGTGATCGGGAAGTCGAGCACGGTCTGATCGACGTCGCTGTCGCAGTTGCCGCGCACGGCCATTATCTGGTCGGCGTAGGCGTTGAGCATGCCGAATACCGAGCGGGTGTCGCTGCCGCCCTCGAGCGCGGACGCGCTGCTGCTGTAGAGTATGTCGCCCAGGAGCAGCAGGCGCTCGGGCGCCTCGTCCTCGAAGCGCTCGATCAGCTTTTCGCAGAATACCGCCGAGCCGTGTATGTCGGAAGCTATCATGAGCTTCATATCAGGATCCCCTCCCTGTAAGTTTTTCCGTCCAGAGTCTTCCAGACCAGCTTTCCGTCCTCCTCAAGCGTCATGTAGCTCATGCGCGATCCGGCCTTGGGTATGGCCACCGATCCGGGGTTCGCGATGAAGACGTGGTCGCCTATCTGCTCGAACACGGGCACGTGGATGTGGCCGAAGAGCAGCAGGTCGAAGGAGCCGGAAGGCGGAAGCCTGTCGGGCCCCCAGACGTCGCCGTGTGCGGCGAATACGGTGCCGCCGGCGAAAGGTATGTAGGTGTAGTCCGCGGTGCAGGGGAACTCGAGCATGGTCTGGGTCTCCTCGCTGTCGCAGTTGCCGCGGACGGCTATTATCTTCGATGCATAGGCGTTCAGAAGCGCCGCGGCCTTCCAGGCGTCGTAGCCCTCGGGAAGGTCGTTGCGGGCGCCGTGGTAGAGCAGATCTCCGAGCAGGAGGAGCCTGTCCGCCCTCTCCGCCTCAAATCTTTCGAGCATTTCGGCGCAGCGGGTCGCGGAGCCATGGATGTCCGAGGCTATCATAAGTTTCATAGGCTCTCCTTAATCGCTGAGGATCTGATCCTGCCAGCGGTTGGTCCTGAAGCGGAATACCATGCAGGCGGCCATGAGTATCCAGGAGATGGGGTAGCTCCAGCAGATGCAGGCGAGGGTGCGCCTGACGAGGAACGCGGTGAACCTCCAGCCCACCCTGTAGACGCAGATGGACACCGCGGTGAGCACCACAGCCGCCTTGGCGTCGCTGATGCCCTTGAGCGAGCCCGCGTAGAGCTGGCCGACGGTCCAGAACACGTAGAACGGGACCATGATCTTTATTATCATCCAGCCGGTCTCAACGACGTCCGGGTTGGGGGCGTCCATGAAGAGCTCGAACAGCGGCTTGCTGAAGAGCAGGAGCGCAGCGGTGAAGAACACCGTGACTATCTGGAAGATGATCATGCCCTGCTTCATACCGGTCTTGATGCGCTCGACCTTGCCGGCGCCGTAGTTCTGGCCTACGAAGGTCATTATGGTCGAGCCCATGGCGGTCATGGTCGCCCAGTAGAAGCCGTCGACCTTGGAGCTGAGGGTCCAGGCCGCTACGGCGGTGCTTCCGAGGGAGTTGATGCCGGTCATCATCAGTATGTTGGAGATGCCGAACATTGCGGACTCGAGGCCGGTGGGCACGCCGAGCCCTATCATGCGGCTGAGAAGAGGCCTGTCGATATACGGTTTGAGCACGTTGGTCGCGTAGCTCTCCTTGGAGATCCTGAGCTTGTGCGACACTACGACGGCGCTGAAGGCGTTGCTTATTATGGTCGCGAGGCCAATGCCGGTCACCGCGAGCTTCATGCCCGCGACGAAGACGAGGTCAAGCGCTATGTGCAGAACGCTGGTGAGGCAGAGGTAGATGAAGGGGCTTCTGGAGTCCCCGCAGGCGCGGAGTATGCCGGAGCCCATGTTGAACATGAGGATGAAGATGGTACCGGCGAAGTAGTACCTGAGGTAGATGATCGCGTCGGGTATGGTGTCGACCGGGGTGTCCATCGCGTAGAGCATCTGAGGCGTGAATATCATACCCAGCGCCCCGATGATGAGACCGGAGACCGCGCAGAAGGTCATAGAGGAGTTGGACGCCGCGGAGAGCTTGTCCCTGTGCCCCGCTCCGAATAGCTGGGCCACGACTATGGCCGCGCCGTTCGTGAGTCCGACGAAGCTGTTAACGATGAGGTTCACGATCTGGGAGGAGCTGCCTCCTACCGCAGCGAGGGCTATGGGCCCGCAGTTGCGGCCGACGATCATCGCGTCGATGGTGTTGTAGAACTGCTGGAAGAGCGTGCCTGCCGCGACCGGGAGGAAGAAGAGCAGCATCTTCTGCCATATCGCTCCCTGCGTCAGGTCCTTTTTGTCGTTCATGTTCAAATACCTCTCATATCGGCGGTTCCTTCCGCCGGCATGAGAGGTATTATACATCATTTCCCGTATTTGTTCCTCATATTTAGATAAAAATGAGGAATTTTGCGAGGCATTCAGCCCTTAGGCGTCCTTTCCGCCGTCACCGGGCTCGGAGGAGTCCTTAGCCTGCTTCTTCGCAGCCTTCGCGGCGGCCTTCTCGGCCTTCTTCTGAGCGGAGCGGACCTTTCTCTCCCTGAGGCTTCCCGCGACCTTGTCGAAGGCTCCCTTCTTGAGGAGCAGCGCGATCACCAGAGCGGCGATGGCGAGCGGGATGATATTGTAGGCGAGCGAGAGCACGAAGTCACCCACTCCGTCGGCGAAGTCCTCGGCGCCCTCGACGAAGTTCCTGGCGAGCCTCTCGAGGTAGCTCTGCTCGTCGTCGATGCCGGAGCTGGGCCTCTCGACCTTCTCGACGTCGATGTTGACTGTGGCGTAGCCGATCAGGCTGTCGTAGCGGTTCTTGGTCTGGCTGTAGCGGGTGATCTGGTACTCGACGTCGGTGAGAGCGTTCTCGATCTCGATGATGTCGCTCATGTTCTCTGCCTTGGCGAGCAGCTCCTGCAGCCTGTCCTGCTTGATCCTGAGGGTCTCGAGCATCGCCTCGGTGTCGGCGTACTGGAGGCCTATGTCCTCGACGCTCTCGTTCCTGTTGGAGACGTAGAGAGTGTTGCCCACGACGTCCATGAAGGCCCTGTAGTTCTGAGAGGGAACGCGGACGGTGTAGCTGCCGCGCTTGTAGGTCCCCTCGGAATAGTAGCCGCCGTTGTAGACGTAGCTGTTCTCGAAGTAGCCTCCCGCCTGGGAGACCATGTCCTCGATGCTCTTTACGGTAGCGTCGAAATCGGTGGTCTGCACCGTGACGTTTGCCCTGTAAATGAGCTTGACGTTGGACTGCTCAGCGCCTCCGGGCTGCACCGGGGACGACCCGCTGTCCGAGGCGTATCTGATGCTCTTTGACTCCTCATCCATGGGCATCTCCGCCTCCATGGCGAACTCGGACTTCCCGTAGAAGCCGTTGTCGGCGTAGTCTGCCGCCTGGGGCTCCGACATGAAGCTCTGCTTCGACGAAGAGCCGCAGCCGGAGAGGCTGAGTATAAGGGCGAGGGCGGTGACGAGGGCGGCGAGCGCCTTCATCAGCCTTCCCTTGCTGTAATTGCTGTATCTCATGGTTATTTTCCTCCGTAAGCAGCGTTGGGTTCGTTTTCTATCTTTACGAGGGCATCCATGTATTTTACTTCGAGTTCGTGAACATCTTTCTGGAACTGCTGATCCTGCTCGAGCCTGCGGATGTATTCGTGCTGCATGTCGGCCACGTCCGCGTCAAAGAGCGAGATCGTGTGTATTCCGATGTTGGAGCACTGATCCGCGATCCTCTCGATATTCACGAGCATGTCGAGGAAGACGAAGCCGGAGTAGACGTTGCACTGGCCGTTCTTGAGCCTGGTGAGGTGGTACTCCCTGAGGTGCTCGACCATGGTGTCTATGATCTCCTCGACCGGCTCCACGCTCTTGGCGGCCCTGTAGTCGCCGTCGCGGAAGGCGCGGAAGGTGTAGCCCACGATCTCGTCCTGGGCCTGCCTGAGCAGAGCCATCTCCTTCATCGCGGTGTTGGAGAAGCCAACGCCCTTTTCGCGCAGCTTGTCGACGTTCTCGGCGATGTTGAGGGCGTGGTCGGCGATGCGCTCGAACTCGTCGATGCACTTGTAGTAGTAATTGAGGATCTCGTTCCTGCGGCTGATGTTGACCAGCGGGGAGAGCCTCGCGAGGTAATCGGTGGCGCGGTCGGCCATGCGGTCGACGAACTCCTCCTTGGCGGCGATCTTGGCGGCCTTCTCGGCGGAGTACTCGTTTATGAGGTCCATGGCGTCGCCGAGGTTCTCCTCGGTGACCCTGGTCATGGTGCAGAGTGCGCTGAAGGTGCTGGCGAGGGCCATTCCGGGCGATCTGAAGAGGTTGTCGTTGAGCTTGGCGAACTCCTCGGCGTACTCGTCCTTCTCCTCCTCGTCGTCCTTGACGATCTTCCTGCTGAGATCCTCGAAGCTGCGCGCGAGGGGCAGCATCGCGATCGCTCCGAAGAGCTTGAAGAGAGTGTTGGTGTTAGCGATGAGTCCGGGGTTCATCGAGTGCTCCCAGAGGCCTCCGAGCATTCCCGAAAGGTGCAGCGCGGTGACCACCACGAGCAGCAGTATGACCTGGGCTATGTTGAAGAGCACGTGGATGACGCCCACCCTCTTGGGGTCGGCCTTGGCTCCTATGCTGCAGACGATCGCGGTGGTCATGGAGTCTCCGATATAGACTCCCAGAAGCACCGCGTAGACGGACTTGAAGTACATGCCGCCGGCCATCGACAGGGCCTGGATGATACCTACGGTGGCGGACTGGCTCTGGAGCATGAAGCAGACGCCCAGGCCGAGCAGGAAGCTCAGGAAGGGGCTGTCGGCGAGCTTGAGGAATGCCGCCGAGAAGCTCGGGGACTCGGAGAGAGCCGATACCGAGGCGGTCATGTTGAGAAGTCCTGTGAAGAGCACGGCAAAGCCCATCAGGATACCGCTGAAGGTATCTGATTTCTTTCCCTTCACGAACATGATGAGGATCATTCCCGCTATGGCTGCGAGAGGGGCCAGAGTCGCGGGCTTGAAGAAGTTTAGGAGCGAGTTAGGGTCGGCGTCCACGTCGAGCAGCCTGATGATCTGGCCGGTGACGGTGGTTCCGACGTT
>JAEENW010000142.1 GCA_016283945.1 Bacillota bacterium | reverse complement strand
GAGGAGCGTTCAGACCGTGAGCCCCGCAGCTGAGAGCTTCGGGCTTGAGGTCAGGACGGACGAGCGCTTCAGGGAGAGGCTGAACGGTCCTGGAGCCGGCGCACCCGGAACTCTCGAAAAGCGCTGGGCTGATCTCTCCTTCGCCGAGGAGGGCGGCGAGAGCCTCGGAGAGGTACAGAGGAGGAACATCGAAGCGATAAACGAAGCGCTTCACGCCTACGCGGGAAAGACCATCGTCGTCGGAACTCACGGCACCGCTCTGAGCACCATCCTGAATTACTACGATCCCTCGTTCGGGCTTGAGGAATACCGCGGCATATCCTACCTGATGCCGTACATCGTCGAGATGGTCTTCGACGGTGATAAGCTGACCGAAAAGAAGGTGCTGGCGTTCACTGACAGGTCGCCAAGATAGTTTGCTGATCATTAATTATCATGAACAGAAGAGGGGAGCGCCATGCATCGCATACGCGTTCCCCTCTTGATTTATTGTTTTTGAGGTGTATATTATGGGTTAGATAAAGCTAACTTAATAGACGCACCGCGTCTGCGGCGCGCGTATACCCCAAAAGGAGATGCGGGATCATGATCAAAACCACGCTGAAGATCGACGGAATGGTGTGCTCGATGTGCGAGGCTCACATCTGCGACGCGATAAGGAACGCTGTCCCTTCGGCAAAGAAAGTCGCGGCTTCCAGAGAAAAAAAGGAGGCTTATTTCCTGACCGACGACGCAGTCGACGCGGAGGCTCTGAAGAAGGCCATAAACGCCACGGGATACACCTGTCAGGGCGTCGAGTCGGCGCCTTACAAGAAGAAGGGCCTGTTCGGCTGACGTAACTGACGGGATCAGCAGGCGGGACAGCCGCACAACAGCCGTTGCCAGCGCGATATAAAGCATACAGCGGGACCTGCCATGAGGCAGGTCCTTTTGATATTGATGTGCTATTCCGCTCAACTTTTTGTTATACTTAAATAAACTAAAAGGCGGAGCGTCGATCATGGATAAGGAACTGTAAACCGATCTCATACTGCAAATACCTCTCATCCTTCAGCTGGGTGGCCTGGTCTTCGCTATCCGAAAGCGACGCCAACAGGGTAGTGAGGATACACTGCCTGGGCGCAGTAAAGGCAGCGGAGACAGGCAGAGCCGGGCATTCATGAGGCTGAATGATATTGACTCAAAGACCGTACTCAAGTATGATTAGTATAACTAATCATACTGTTTGTTTTTGAGGTGATCTTATGAAAGCTATAAAAGGCAGGTACGCCTGGACGGCTACCGTGGGAGAAAAGGGTCAGATAGTTATCCCCAAGCAGGCGAGGGATGTCTTCGGGATCAAGCCGGGAGATACTCTGCTTTTGCTCGGCGACGAGACACGGGGGATCGCGATCCCTCCGAAGGGAGCTTTCGCTGAACTCTTCGGCGCCGCGTTCGACGAAGAGGCCTGGTCCGATCAGGGTGAGTCAAAATGAAGATCGCGTGGTTCTGCATACCGGCCCACGGCCACACCAATCCCACGCTCGGGCTGGTCAGAGAGCTGTCATCAAGGGGTCACGAGATACGGTACTTCTCCTTTGAGCAGTTCAGAGAGAAGATCGAAGCCGCCGGAGCGCGCTTCGTGTCCTGTGACGGCTTCGGCTTCGAGATGGAGGATAAGGGCAGCGCCGATAGAGTGGGAAAGGATATAGCTTACGCAGCTGAGCTCCTCGTATCGTCAACGCTCGCCCTCGACGATACGGTCAGCGCGATGATCTCCGAATTCAAACCCGACGTCATAGTGTCCGATTCTGTAGCGTACTGGGGCAAGCTCGCGGCAGTCAAGTACGGGATACCCTACGTATCTTCGACTACCACCTTCGCCTTCAACAGATACTCCGCCGCTTACATGCGCCGGGGCGGTCTCGGAGGATTGAAGAGCCTCCTTTCAATGCCCAAGGCGAACCGCCAGATCGCCCGCCTTCGTGAGCACGGTTATCCGGTGAAGAGCATACTCGAAATCATATCCAACGACAACGATACGAATACGATAGTCTATACCTCGCGCTTATTTCAGCCCCGCTCTGAGACATTTTCGGAGCGTTACCGCTTCATTGGTCCGTCGATGAGGCCCGTAAGCGCTCCGATGGAAAAGACAGCGGAGAAGACCGTGTACGTCTCCATGGGCACGGTCATAAACCGTAGCGAGATATTCAAAAGCTGCGTCGAGGCTCTCGCGCCCACTGGCCGGCAGATCATCATCTCCACGGGCGCGAACGATCTCGAGCCCGGCATCCAGGCGCCCAATGTCAGCGTCTTCAGGAGCGTGGACCAGATGGCGGCGCTGTCGATATCCGACGCGTTTATAACGCACTGCGGCATGAATTCAGCTTCCGAAGCGCTGTATTACGGCGTGCCGCTGGTGCTCTTCCCACAGACGGCAGAGCAGGGCGCGGTAGCGAGGAGAGTCGAAGAGCTGGGCGCGGGTGTCATGCTGCGCTCTTCGGCTCCCGCGGATATCAGATGCGCCGTGGAGACGGTCCTCGGAGATGACAGATACCGCGAAGCCGCCCTGAGGATATCCGAGAGCTTCAAGGCCTGCGGCGGCGTCAGGGAGGCAGCGGACTTCATAGAGGAATGCGGGAGAAGGGTCTGAAGCATTGCTCTGTAAATCGCGCCCCGGACAGCGTATAATGCTCTTGCAGGACGATGGAGGACCGATATGAACATACTCGTTACAGGAGGAGCGGGATATATAGGCTCACACACTCTCGTAGAGCTTCTGGCCGCAGGGCACGGCGCCGTGTGCGTCGACGACCTCTCGAATTCCAGCGAGGAGGCCGTGATCCTCGCCGGGAAGATCGCTGGAAAGGATATCCCGTTCTACAAGGCTGACATCCGGGATCGCTCTGCTCTGGATAAGATATTCACCGAGAACCATATCGACTGCGTCATACACTTCGCAGGCTTCAAGGCCGTCGGCGAGAGCATGATCAAGCCCTGGGAGTACTACGAGAACAACCTGATGGGGACGCTTACGCTTACGGACGTCATGCGCCGCCACGGCTGCAAGAGGCTGATATTCAGCTCCACATCGACGGTATACGGAGACCCGGAGATCCTGCCCATCAGAGAGGACGCTCCCAAGGGAAACTGCGCCAACGCCTACGCGAGGACCAAGTGGTTCCAGGAGGAGATCCTCAGGGATCTATGCGGCGCCGATCTGAGGAACGGCGACCCTGATCCCTGGGGCATAGTCATCCTGCGCTATTTCAATCCGATCGGCGCGCATCCCTCCGGACTCATAGGCGAGGATCCCAGAGGCATACCGAACGGCCTCATGCCGTACATCACGCAGGTGGCTGTCGGCAGGCTCGAGAAGCTCACCGTATTCGGCAGCGATTACGACACACCCGACGGGACGGGAATACGCGACTACATCCACGTCTGCGACCTCGCCAGCGGCCACGTCGCAGTCTTGAGTGCGCTTAAGGCCGGCAGCGTGATAGACTATAATCTGGGAACCGGCCGCGGATACACCGTGCTCGAGATCGTCAGGGCCTTCGAGGCGGCGAACGGGATAGAGATACCGTACGTCTTCGGTCCAAGGCGCCCCGGCGATATCGCCGCCTACTGGTCCGACCCGTCCAAGATCGATCACGAGCTGGGCTGGAAGGCGGAGAAGGGCCTCGAGGACATGTGCCGCGACAGCTGGAACTGGCAGAAGAAGAATCCGAAAGGATACGGGAGATAGAAAGATGGCAAAACGGATAGCTGTGATAACGGGCGCGTCGAGCGGCATGGGGCGGGAGTTCCTGCTCACGCTTGACAGCTTCGGCAAATATGACGAGGTCTGGGCGATAGCGAGGAGAAAGGAAAGACTTGAAGAGCTCTCGGGAAGCTCTCCTTTCCCTGTGAGAGCTCTTCCGATGGATCTCAGCGCGCCGGAAAGCCTCTCCGCGTACGCGAAGCTGCTATCCGAAGAGGAGCCCGAGCTTGGACTGCTTGTCAACGCGAGCGGCTTCGGGAAGTTCGAGGCTACGCTTGACACGGAGCTTGGCGACAATCTCAACATGATAGACCTCAACTGCAGGGCGCTGGCGGCTCTCTGCCAGAGCAGCGTCCCCTATATGCCAAAGGGGTCCAGGATAATCAACATAGCCTCCGTCGCCGCGTTTCAGCCGATACCGTATATCAACGTCTACGCAGCGACCAAGGCCTTCGTGCTGAGCTACAGCAGGGCTCTCAACAGGGAGCTGAAGGGCAGGGGGATAGGAGTCACAGCGGTCTGCCCGTTCTGGACGAAGACGGAGTTCTTCGGGCGCGCGATAGATCCCTCAAAGCCAAAGATAGTGAAGAAATACGCGGCGATGTACGATCCCAAAGACATAGTGCGACGCGCCTGGGCCGACGCCGGAAAAGGCAAGGATGTCAGCATGTACGGCTTCATAGCCCGTGGTCAGAAGGCTCTCGTCAAGCTGCTACCGCACAGCCTGGTAATGAGCGTATGGCAGAGGCAGCAGGACCTCGGCTGAGCAGGAGATAAATGCCCTCGGCAGCCGCAAAAGGCTACGCATGAGCCGCAGAAGTGGGCGTTTTCATCACGGCCTGATCAGTTCTGGTATTTTGCCACATTCACGGCCCGCTCGATTGACTTTGCCCCATTTGTGAATTACTATACAGATGGAGGACGATATCATGGACCGCAGAGTACTGAAGACCAAAAGGGCTATACGAAACGCCTTCGCGAAGCTCCTCACCGAGAAGGATCTCAACGACATCACCGTTAAGGATGTCGCTGAGCTCGCCGACATCAACCGGAAGACCTTTTATAATTACTATACGGGGATCTATCAGCTCGTCGACGAGATAGAGAACGACATAGCGGAGGAGTTCGCCTCCAACATCGACGATCTTGACGTCATGGAATGCCTCAGGGACCCGATGATACTTTTCAACAAGCTCGCCGATATGATGAAGAAGGACTACGATTTCTACAGCAGCCTCTTCAAGATCAACGTCAGCTCGGTGCTGCTGAAGAAGATAGCCGGCTCCATGATAGAGATCGCCAAAAACGTCGCGAGAAAGAGCATCAAGGACGCCGACGAGGACGTCCTCGATATCACAGTCAAATTCATCTTCTACGGCGAGGTTCTGACCTTCCACGAGTGGTTCAGCAGGGGCGGCAGGGATTATCCGGTCGAGCTCATGCGTGAGACCATAGGCGGCATCTGCACGAAGGGCGTCGGCGGAATGATCAGCGAAAGGAGACAGCATGGACAATAAGGCATTTTTCAATCTCATCTACGGCATCTGCATGCTCTCTTCGTCCTATGAGGGCAAGACCAACGGATGCATCATCAACACCTGCATACAGGCGGCAAACGACCCCGCGAGACTCGCGATATCCTGCATCAACGGCAATCTCACTCCAGAGCTCATCAAGAAGAGCGGCATATTCACTCTCTCGGTCCTCGATCAGACCGTGAGCTTTGATACCATCAAGAGGTTCGGACTGCAGTCAGGCAGAGATGTCGACAAGTTCGAGGGCTTCCCCGTTCTGAGCGATTCGCGGGGACTTCCCTATCTGGCATCCGAGGCGGACGCCATGTTCAGCTGCAGGGTGACGGAATCCATCGATCTCGGCAGCCACACTCTGTTCATCGGCGAGGTCGTAGACGCCAGGGTGCTCAGCGCGGAGCCTCCGGTAAGCTATGCAGAGTATCACAGCAGGATAAAGCCCAGGGCCAAGTCTGAGCCAGCGAAGGAGATCGTCGGCTGGAAGTGCTCCATCTTCGGATTCCAGTACGAGGGAAAGGAGCTTCCCGAGGACTTCATGTGCCCCTGGTGCGGACATCCCGCGTCCGACTTCGAGCCTGTATACGCCGGATAGGAGGCTTCCGCGGCCCGGCAGCAGTCCGTTTTTAAATCATTTCGATCTTTAAGGGCCTTCAAAGGCCCCTGCAGATAATACACTAAAGCATCGCAAATCAGGAGGTTAACTATGAGCAAGTATGTATGCCCCTGCGGCTATGAGTACGATCCCGAAGTCGGCGATCCCGATAACGGCATCGAGCCCGGCACTCCCTTTGAGGAGCTCCCCGAGGACTGGGTCTGCCCGGTCTGCGGTCTCTCCAAGGATATGTTCGAGGAAGCATAGTTCCGCACATCCGGCAGGATAGCTATCGACAGGAAAGAGCGTCCGGCAGCCTCCCTCAGCGGGAGGCTGCCTTATTTTATGTCAATTCCCGCGGCATTAGACCCGTGCGGCCTGCCCGGGACGTCTGTTATTGTGCGCCCGCCCGCGTTGTGCTAAAATAACAGAGTATTGAAATACGGAGGTGTCATCTTGATCAGAGAAGTCAGGATCAAAACCGTCGAAGAGCTCATGCCGCTTCTGGCCGGGGACGAGTACGCTCCCGAGCTGAAGAGGTATCGGAGCTCTTTTGTTTACCGCGGCGTCTCCGACAGCTCGTTCCGCATGTTCACGAGCCTGAGGCGCAACTGCAGAGAGCTCTCGAGAGAGCTCGAGCCTTCGATACTCAAGAATTACACCAAATACGCGGTCCTGGAGGAGCCCGGAATCGAGGGCTCGGTCTGGATGCAGATGATATCCGGGCAGCATCACGGGCTACCCACGAGGCTGCTCGACTGGACGCACTCCCCGCTCGTCGCGCTGCACTTCGCGACCGAGGAGGAGGACATGGGCACCATGGACAAGCACGACTGCATGGTCTGGAAGATAGACATCCCGGAGCTGCACTCGCTGCTTCCGGACAAGTATCAGAAGGCCATAGACAGCAGCCGTTCCAAAGTATTCTCCGTCGACACGCTCAGCGCCGTGACCTCCGATCTGTCGGAGTACGACGAGGATATGGGAAGCCGCTCCATGGTCATCATAGAGCCGCCCTCGACTGAGCCCCGCATAGTAAACCAGTACTCCTTCTTCGCAATCATCCCGTCAGGGATCGATGACATAGAGGACTATCTGGACAAGAATACTCAGAACACAGTCAAATACATCATCGACAAGGAACTGCGCTGGCAGCTCAGGGACATGCTGGATTCGCTGAACATGAGCGAGCGCATAGTCTTTCCGAGCCTCGACGGTATATCGCGCTGGATCGCGAGGCACTACTATGTCAGATAGGCCGCGCAGAAGGGCGGGTAGCGGCGCTGCAGCCCTCGGCATCATCAGGAGAAGGCATTCCTTCGATCCGGAGCCGCCGAAGAAGAGAGTCATACTCGTGAGCGCCTGCCTGCTCGGCGAGCCCTGCAGATACGACGGCAGGAGCAAGCCCTGCCGCGAGGTCATAGCGCTCGGCCAGAGATATACTTTGGTCCCGGTATGCCCGGAGCAGGCGGGAGGCCTTCCGACTCCGAGGGAACCGTCTGAGATACAGCCTGGCGGAGGCGTCAGGAGCGTCAGCGGGCGCAACGTGAGCTTCGAGTACATGCGCGGAGCCTCCGTCTGCCTCAGGACCATGAGGGAGAGCGGAGCGCTTCTTGCGGTGCTCAAGGCGAGGAGCCCGGCCTGCGGCAGCGGAGCCGTATACGACGGCAGCTTCAGCGGGACTCTGACCGAGGGCGACGGCATATTCGCCGGCCTCCTGAAGAAGCGCGGATTCCCCGTGCTCACTGAGGAAGAGATAGACAGCATAGGCCCGATCAGGCCGCCCGGGGGACGGCACGAGGACGGGGATCAGGCGGAGGGGGCAGGGACCGATGAAGTATAGGAGCGCGAAGAACGGAAGAAAGGTTTCGGTCCTCGGCTACGGCTGCATGCGCTTTACGCAGAGGGCCGGAGGCATAGATATCTCCAAGGCCGAGAACGAGATCATGGAGGCCTACCGCGCCGAAGTCAACTATTACGACACCGCCTACATCTATCCCGGCAGCGAGGCCGCGATAGGCGAGATATTCGAGCGCAACGGCATCCGTGACGATATCATCATAACCACCAAGCTCCCGCACTACCTGCTCAGGGACGTACAGGGAGCTGAAAAGTACTTCGCCGAAGAGCTGAGGCGCCTCAGGACCGATCATGTGGACAACTACCTGATGCACATGCTCAACGACATCTCCGCCTGGGAGAGGCTCGAGAAGCTCGGCATCAGGGAGTGGCTTGACGAGAAGAAGAGGCAGGGGCAGATAGGCTCCGTTGGCTTCTCCTATCACGGAAACAGCGATATGTTCTGCAGGCTGCTCGACGCCTACGACTGGGATCTCTGCCAGATCCAGTACAATTACCTCGACGAGAACACGCAGGCCGGCCGCACAGGCCTCGAGTACGCCAGAAAGAAGGGCGTCCCTGTCGTCATAATGGAGCCTCTCAGGGGCGGCAGGCTCGCGACGGGGCTTCCGAAGGACGCCGCGGCGATCATAGCCGCCCACGAGCCGAAGATGAGCCCCGCGCAGTGGGGACTCAGGTGGCTCTGGGATCAGGAGGGCATAATGTGCGTGCTCTCTGGGATGAACAGCATCGATATGGTCAGGGAGAACGCCTCCGCGGCCGAAGACGCCGAGCCCGGATTCCTCAGCGAAGCAGACAGGGCTATGTTCGAGGATCTCGCCGCTATCATACGTTCAAAGATGAAAGTCGGCTGCACGGGCTGCAGATACTGCATGCCCTGTCCGCACGGCGTCGATATACCGGGTGTATTCGCGGCCTACAACCGTACAGCTCTGGACGGAAGGATCCAGGGGATAAGGGAGCTCGCCATGACCACCGCCATACGCGGAAACGGCACCGGCCCAGAGAACTGCGTCTCCTGCGGAAAGTGTGAGCTGCACTGCCCGCAGCACATCGAGATAAGGAAGATGCTCAGGGAGGCCAGAGCTTATCTTCAGATCCCCGGCTACGGCGCGGGAGTGAGGATACTCAAGCTTTTCATGAGATATAAGTAAATATTTTATGTCAACATAAAGGAGAAACCATGAAAACATTCGTTATTGAGATGGAAAACGGGACCCAGATGAAGGGTGAGCTCTACGAGGAGATCG
>JAEENW010000141.1 GCA_016283945.1 Bacillota bacterium | reverse complement strand
ACCCTGTGGCTGAGCTTCGGCGTCTACGCCGCTTCGGGCGCGGATCTGTTCTGCTATCTTCTCATGAAGGAGGGCGGAGCTTCGTACGAGGCCGCGGAGAGGGCGCTGAGGCGCTGCCTTGAGCAGGACGAATACGGAGCCTTCGCCGCCGCGGGGGAGACAGCGCTGAACGGTCTTAGGACCGCGGGAAGAGAGGAATGCCTGAGGATAGCCGAGGCGCTCTGCGCCTCAGGTCTGTTCGATTCGGTCGTGATGGATCTGCCGTTCGGCTTTCCGGGAGACGCGGTGCTGCTCAGCTGCTGCGAGCGCGTGATACTCGTCGACGACCCGCTGAGGTCCGACGGGGCCTTTGAGGCCTTCAGGGCGGATATGGGCCGCGTCAGGGCAGAAGGCGTGCCGGAGGAGCTGTTCACGCCCCCGAGAGACGACGGGGACCTGAGCGACATACACGGCCAGCTCGGAAGCGCGGTCAGGAAGCTGCTCGGAGGCGCGTCATGCTGAGAGCGAGGGCTGAGGCAGGAGCTTCCGCGGAGCAGGCAGCCGCGGCTGTCAGGCGCAGGATGAACGCCATGGGAAAGGAGCTCAGCGACGCCGAGGTCGAGGAATTATGCGAGGACGAGGTCTTCTCTTCCGGCAGGCATTACGGCCTCAGCTTCGGGGAGCGCGCCAGGCTCGCGCACCTGGCGTTCTGTACGCTCCGCTGCGAGCTCGAGATCATACAGGACTACGCCGACGACCCGGAGGTCACGGAGATCATGGTCAACGGCTGCGACGGGATATTCGTCGAGCGCGGCAGCGAGAGCTTCAGGGCGGACCGCTGCTTCGAGAGCCCGGCGAGGCTCGAACAGGTCATAAGGAGGCTCGCGGCCAGGGTGGGAAGGGAGATGAACGACCTCAACCCGATCGTGGACGCGAGGCTCTCGGACGGCTCCAGGGTCAACGCTGTGCACTCGAACGTCGCGATAGGAGGACCGATCCTCACCATAAGGAAGTTCACCTCCAGCAGGCTCACCATGGACGAGCTCGTCGCGAAGGGAGACATCTCGCGGGAGGCGTCGGAGCTGCTGAAGCTGCTGGTCGAATGCGCCTACAGCGTGTTCGTCTGCGGCGGCACAAGCTCCGGAAAGACCACCTTCCTCAACGTGCTCTCCGACCACATCCCTCCGCGCGAGAGGGTCATAGTCATCGAAGACTCCGCCGAGCTGAAGATAAGGGGCCACGAGAACCTCGTGCGCCTCGAGGCAAAGAGCGCCAACGCTCAGGGCAAGGGCGCCGTGAGCATCAGGGACCTGATACGTTCGAGCCTCAGGATGAGGCCGGACCGGATCATAGTCGGAGAGGTCAGAGGCGCGGAGGTGATCGACATGCTCGCGGCGATGAGCACGGGGCACGACGGCTCCCTATCAACCGGGCACGCGAATTCTCCGGCCGGAATGCTCGGCAGGCTCGAGACCATGGCCCTCTCGGGAGGAGAGTACCCCGCGGACGCCATCAGAGGGCAGATCGCGGAGGCGATCGAGATCATCGTGCACCTCGCGAGGACGCAGGACGGAAGGCGCAGGGTCATGAGGATATGCGAACTCGACGGCTACAGGGACGGGGCGTTCGCGCTCAGCGACCTATACCGCTTCGACCCCGCGAGGGGGGAGCTCGTGAGGGTGTCAAAGCTGAAGAAGACCGACAAGCTTGCGATGAAAGGGCGGATCGATGGATTACTCGAGATATACTCTGAGCCGCGCTGAGAAGGCGGCTTACTACAGCGCGAGCTGCGCGGCGCTGATGTGCCTGGGACTGCTGTTCTACAGGAGCGCGCCGCTTTCGGCCGCTCTGTGCCTGGCCTCCGTGCCCCTCAGAAGATACTATGAGGAGTATCTGAGGGGGCGGCGGCTGAGGAGGCTGCTCGAGGGCTTCAAGGGCCTGCTCTACTCGCTCTCGGCTTCGATGGCTGCGGGGCATCAGCTTCCGGACGCCCTGCAGGAGGCGGAGCTGTCTCTCAGGGGGGAATTCGGAGAGGACAGCGACATCTGCCTGGAGCTTCGTGCGATGCTGAATGCCTACTATTCGGCTCACGACAGCATTCCCGAGCTCTTCACCGACTTCGGGAGGCGCTGCGGGCAGGAAGCGGTCGCGCAGTTCGCGACAGCTCTCGCTGTCTGCACTGCGAGCGGCGGAGACCTTGAGACGGTCGCGCTGAGGTCCTGTGGCATGCTGCTGGACATGCTAGGCTTTGAGGACGAGCTCAGCTCGATGTTCGCCGAGAAGCGCTTCGACATGCTCGTCATCACGGCGATGCCGCTGATCATGCTCTCAGTGCTGAACCTCGCGTCCGCCTCGTACATCGCCCCTCTGTACGGCATGCTCGCGGGGAGGCTCATTATGACGGTCTCTCTGGGACTGATCACCGCGTCGGCGGTCTGGGGCATGAGGATAATGGACGTGAAGGTGTAGACATGGCGCCGCTAAAGGAAAAGTTCAAGGCTCTTAGGGAAAGAGTCTCCTCCGCGCTGGCGGGACTGACTGTCCTTCCCGCGGACAGGAGCATCGAAAAGGACTACGCCTGGCTCAGGGAGGGGCGCGAGCTCGCGGAGGGCAGGAAAAAGGCCGACCGCAGCGCGGCGCTGAGCTCGGCTGCCGCCTTCGCGGCCTTCATCGCGATATTCGCCGCGAGCTTCTTCACGTCGCGGGGACCGTCGCTGGACGAACTACTCGTCAGGCCCGAGGAGAGCAGCCGGAGGATAGTGCTCGAGGCCGAGCTGAGCTCGGGGAGCAGGACCGAAAGGGAGAGCCTGAGCATAGACGTGCTCCCGGAGGGCTATGTGGCCCCGGAGCGGGAGGACGCGCCGGAGGACCCCGACGCCTCCGCCATAAGGAGCGCGCTGTACAGGCTCCAGGACATGCTCTCGAGGGACAGCAGCGGCGAGAGGCTCACGCTTCCCCGCACGCTCGACGGAGTCAGGATAGACTGGACGCTTCCGGAGAGCGCGCCCGCCTGGGCTCTGCTCGCGGGAGCGCTCCCTCTCTCCGCTCTGCTCTGGATATTCCGCTACGGAGCCATGCGCAGGGAGCTCGAGAGGGAGAAGCGCGAGGCTGAGGACGCCATCCCGGCTATGGTCATGGAGCTCAGCCTCCTTATGGACGCCGGTCTGGTGCTGGGCAGCGCCTTTGAGCAGCTCATAGAGAGGAGGCCCGGATTGGATCAGCCGCTGGACAGACTGCTGCGAAGGTGTCTGAATGAGAGCCGCATGGGCAACGAGCCCTTCGTGAGCGTGCTGTACAGGTACGCGGCGGAGAGCGGCATACGGGATCTCGTGAGATTCGCCGGGATGATGGCGGAGCAGCAGGACAGGGGCAGCGAGCTCTCGGCCAAGCTGGAGAGGGAGCGCGCCAGGCTCTGGTCCGCGAGGCTCAGCAGCGCGAGGGGACGCTCAAAGACGGCCGAGACGAGGCTGAGCTTCCCGTTGATGCTGGTCCTGCTCTCGCTGGTCCTGATAGCCGCGGGTCCCGCGATGCTCGATATGTGAGCAACTGGTTTTACGGTCCCGCCTCGGCGGGGTACGCCGCCTGCGCGCGGCGGGGAAGGAGAGAAAATGACTGCAGTATTGGCAAAAAAGCTTGAAAGGCTCGCCGGACGGCGGGACGGTATGGAGCTCGTGCAGGTCGCGATACTCGTGGCGATAGCCGTAGCGCTGGGACTTATATTCAAGACCCAGATCACAGCCTTCGTGAACAGGGTCTTCGGGAACCTGCTGAGCGCCGATTTCTGATGGCCAGCGCGGACCGGAAGGGCGGAAGCATCGTCGAGGCCGCGGTCGTCATGCCCATAGTCATACTCACGGTCTCCGGCCTCATAAGCGTGGGGATGGAGCTCTACGTCAAGGTCAGGGACGTGTCGATAGAGGACAGGGCAGACGCCGTGCGTTACGTCGAATCCCGCGGCCTGAGGGCGGAGGATTACATGAGGATGCGCCGGGCGGCGAGATGATCGGAGTGCATGCGCCGCGCGGCGAGGTGAGCGGAAAGGAGCTGGGAGCATGGAGCGCCCGAAAACAAAGACCAGAGGCGGCTTTTCCTCGGTATATCTCGTCGTGATACTGAGCGCCTTCATGGCGCTGGTGCTGGCGGTCATCGAGGCCGCGGCGGGCTTCGCCGCGGGAAGCATAGCCGAGAATCAGTGCCTGATCGCCGGGCGCTCGGTGCTCTCGGAGTACCAGCCGCAGCTCTACGACCGCTACGGGGTGCTCGCCATGCGCTCGGACGAGCACAGGCTCAGCGACCTGACCATGTTCTATCTCACGCAGGCTCAGATCATGAGCACAGGCCTCGTGAAGATAAGCCCCGTCTCGGTCGAGGCGGACTCTTCGGCCTTCAGCGGAGAGGACATCTCCCAGCTGGAGGATCAGATCGTGCAGATCTCCGGCTACATGGCGGTGAAGAGCGCGCTGGACGAGACGGGACTGTCCAAGCTGATAGAGGACATCATCAGCGGAAAGGCGGCGGAGAACTACGACGGCGAGGGGGTGGAGGAGGAGCTCGACGAGCTCGCGAAGAAGCCCGAAAAAGAGCCCGATGACCCGGAGGAAGCCGGCAGCTTCATCGAGCGCAGGAAGCAGGCTGTTGAGCTCAGGCGCAGCTACAGGAACGCCTTCAGGACCTACGGGAGGCCTAAAAAGGGCAATATGGTCGAGCGGCTAGCCGGCTACGTCAAGGACGACCTCTTCGCGGTCAATTACTCGATGAGGGTCTGCTCCAACCGCGCGGCGCCTATGAGCGACACAGTGCTTCGCTACGAGTCGGAATACCTGCTCTTCGGAGGCCGATCAGATCCGGTCAACGAGAAGGCAATGAAGACGGCGCTCTTCGCGTTCAGGTTCGCGGTCGATCTGGCGGGAATACTCTCGGACTCGGCTGAGATGGCTTCGATACACGCGGCGGCCTTGTCCTTTTTCCTGCTTCCGGAACCGCTGGTCGTCGCGGTGCTCGTAGCTGTGAGAGCGGCGAGGCTCGCCTCGCAGCAGACCGACGCGATACTCGCGGGGGAGAGCGTTCCCATAGTCTCGGGCCTTAAGTTCGGGAAGTACGAGGATTACCTGGCGCTGTTCCTGTGCAGCGTCCCCAAGAGCGTGCTGCTCTCGCGCCTAATGACCCTGATGGAGCAGAACGTGCAGATCGAGGACAAGGCGGATTTCAGCTTCGCGGAGTACTGCTACGGCTACGAGCTCAGGGCGGAGTTCAGCAAGAGGACGCATCTGCCGGACTTCCTCGGGATCACGCGCAGGAAGTCTGTCATAGAGCAGGTCCACGGCTATGTTTGAGAGAGTGCGGCGGCGCCCCAGACGCGGTTCGGTCATAGTCGACGCTGCGTGCACGCTTCCTGTGTTCATAATCGCCGTCGGCATGCTCTTCGGCCTGATACTTCAGGCGGGAAGCGAGGAGAAGACCGTCTCGGGGCTGAGAAAGGCGGCGGTCGCCGCGATCGACGTGAGCGCGGTGCGCCCCTACGAGCTCACTGCGAACGAGCCTGTTCGGCCGGGGCTGTACGTAGACAACGTCATAAGGATAGCGCTCCCGGGGAAGCGCTACGTAAAGGGAATCGCCTTCAGACCCTTCGTCGGGGAGTCGAAGCAGCCCGAGGGCAAGGATGACGTCCTGGTGTGGGTGTTCCCCAAATACGGGGTCCGCTATCACGTAGACGGATGCTATATACTCGAGCGCGAGAATCATATACAGGTGTTCAAAGGGCAGGCGATAGCCGACGGCTATACGCCTTGCAAGATATGCGGAGGAGGGGAGAAGGACGAGGAATGACGCTTGAATGGAAAGCAGGAGCGCCCGGCGCGGCAGCAGACCGTGAGGCTGGCGGACGGAGCTCCGCGGAGAAGGCGAAGGAGCGAGGATCCGGGATCATCCCGCCCCACGCGCTGCATTTCATGAGCAGCAGGCAATGTCCTTATCTCGCGTGCGGAAAGGGCTCCATGAGGACTGTTCTGGAGCTGCTGCCGGCGGAGGAGAAGGCGGCGCTTCAGAGCTTCAGGATAACGCTCAGGGCGGCGAGGCGCGTCGCGGAGGCCTGCAGAGCTCTCGGCGGCTGGCTAATAGAGCCCGAGCTGCTGTCGTTCGACCCGGCGGAGATCTACTTCACGCGGGACGGGAGGAGGGCCTGCCTCCAGCTCGGAGCTATGGGACTGGGCCTGTACGACGGGATGCTGTACTTCCTGGACAGGCTGGACGAGCTCTCCGCCGCGTCGGGCGCTGGGAGGATCGCCGAAAGGTTCAGGGACCTGGAGCCGGCCGGGCATGCCGGGATGTCTGTGCCCGGCTGCGAGGATATACTCCGGGAGCTGAGCCTCTGGGAACTGGAGCTTGACTGATGAAGAGTTTTGCCATATCTGTTTCGGCTTATCAGCCCTGATATTTGTTGAATGCACACAAAAGCAGTGCCGTCGCATCCGACGGCACTGCTTTTAAGTCTGCTTCTAAGTATTCGAGATCTGTATATTACGCCTGAGTTGTCTCGGTGTCACGAGGCTGCCTTCTGGCGGCCTTTCTCTTCTCTCTGCACTCTTTGCATCTCTTGGGCTCGTTGTCGAAGCCCTTTTCCTTGTAGAACTGCTGCTCGCCTACAGTGAAAACGAATTCCTTGCCGCAATCCTGACAAATAAGAATCTTGTCTTCCATTGAATACTGGTCTCCTTTGTACTGAAATGTATGATAAGAGAATTATATACTCAGGATAAGGGATTGCAAGTGGATATTGTGTGATTCATATAAAAGTTTTCTTAAGAAAACCCATCCGTTATTCATAAGAATAATAGATGGGTCCGGTCAAACATTTAATAAACAGTATTTTTGTTTATGGGTAATAAGCTACACAAAACTCAGCTCAGTACGTCGATTATATCCAGGTAGTCGGTGGCCGCCTTGGTGGGTATCTTCAGCGCGTCGGCGAGGGGATAATGGACCAGCTCGTTGCCCGCGAGGCCTATCGCGCGGTCGTAGATACCGTCCTTTATCAGCTCTACGGCTTTAAAACCGGCTCTGCTGGCGAAGAGCCTGTCCTCGGCGGAGGGGGAGCCGCCTCTCTGCAGATATCCGAGGACCACGACCTTGGATTCCACTCCGGTGCGCTCCTGAATGGTCTTCGCGAGCTCGAAGGAGTCGATCTCCACGCCCTCAGCCTTGATGATGATGTTGTGCTTCTTGCCGCGGTTCCTGCCCTGAATGATCTTGACGCAGATCGCGTTGATGTCAAAGGGGATCTCCGGGACGAGCACGCTCTCGGCTCCGCCGGCGAGGCCGGTGTAAAGGGCGATGTCTCCGCAGTGGCGGCCCATGACCTCGATTATGGTGGTGCGCTCGTGCGAGGAGGAGGTGTCGCGGATGTTGCTGACAGCTCCGAGCACAGTGTTCACCGCGGTGTCGAAGCCTATGGTCCTGTCGGTGTAGCCCAGATCGTTGTCGATGGTGCCGGGGAGGCACTCGACGTGGATCCCGCGCTCGGCGAGCGTCAGGGCGCCGGTGAGCGAGCCGTTTCCGCCTATGATGACGAGGCTGTCGAGCCCGAAGCTCTGGGTCATCATCACGGCCTTGTCGAGGCCTTCCTTGGTCATGAAGCGCTCGCTCCTCGCGGTCTGGAGCATGGTTCCGCCGCGGTGGATGATGTCGGCTACCGACTTTACGTCCATCTCGTAGATGTCTCCGTCGATGAGGCCCTCGTAGCCCCTCTCGATGCCGAAGACCTTCATGCCGCTGGCGATGCCGTTCCTGACGGCTGCCCTGATCGCGGCGTTCATTCCGGGGGCGTCTCCCCCGCTTGTGAGAATTCCTATCCTGTTCATAGTCTCAATACCTTTCTCATAAAGAACATCGCCAAAAGTATATCACAGCGGCGCTGGGATTTACAGAGCAAAAGTTCGTTGGATGCGCGGCGGGCTTCATGGTAAGATAAATTATAAAATGCGAGTGTTTGATGAGGTGACAGACTATGTTAACGCTTCCGTACGGGAAAACAGGAATGCCTCTTGAGGAGGGCAGCGCGCAGGTCCTGCGCTCCAGGATCTCTGAACTGCGCAGCAGCGCGCCGGGAAGGCAGCTGGTCCGTAAGGCGCTCGAGGAGCCCATCGGCTCGCCGAGGCTCAGGGACCTTGCCAGGGGAAAGAAGAGCTGCTGCTTCATAATCTCGGACCACACCAGGCCCGTGCCCAGCAGGGATATAGTGCCCGAGATGCTCGCCGAGATAAGGGCGGGGAGCCCGGACATAGATCTGTATTTCCTGGTCGCCACCGGCTGCCACAGAGGTACAAGGCCCGAGGAGCTGCGCGCGAAGCTCGGGGACGAGATCTTCGAAAAAGAAAAGATATTCGTCCACGACTGCGACGGCGCGGATAACATAGAGATCGGCCTTCTTCCGTCCGGCGCGCCCCTTGTGGTCGACAGGAAAGCGCTCGACGCGGAGCTCCTGGTAGCCGAGGGATTTATCGAGCCGCATTTCTTCGCCGGCTATTCCGGGGGAAGGAAGAGCATACTCCCGGGGATCTGCGACAGGAAGACCGTTCTCGGGAATCACTGCGGGAAGTTCATAGCGAGCCCCTTCGCACGCACTGGGATACTGGAGAACAATCCCATCCACCGCGATATGGTCAGCGCAGTCCGCATGGCCGGACTGGATTTCATAGTTAACTGCGTTATAGACGAGGAAAAGAAGACCGCCGCGGCCTTCGCGGGAGACCCGGTAGAGGCGCATGAGGCGGGCTGCAGGATGCTGGCCGATTATTGCCGCATCGAGGCCGAGCCTTCGGATATAGTGATAACCACCAACGGCGGGGCGCCGCTGGACCAGAATCTCTACCAGTGCGTGAAGTGTATGACCGCGGCTGAGGCCGCAGCGAAGGAGGGCGGTGTGGTCATAGCCCTCTCCGAGTGCGCGGACGGCATAGGGGGAGACGATTTCTACGCCCAGATGTCCACGGAGGAGACGCCGCAGGAGCTTCTGGACAGGTTCGAGGCTGTCCCCATGGATCAGACTCCGCCGGACCAGTGGCAGAGCCAGGTGTTCGCCAGAGTGCTTGCGCACCATCCCGTGATAGTCGTCACCAGACCCGAGCTGAAAAAGGTGGTCGAAGACTGCAAGTGCCTGTATGCCGCAACCGCCGGCGAAGCTCTGGAGATGGCTCTGGAGATGAAGGGCGGGGACGCGAAGGTTACAGTCATCCCCGACGGTGTGTCGGTGGTCGTGGAGCAGAAAAAGTAGAGGCCGGAGCCTCAATTGGTAGTGCCCAGGGGAGTTTGCGTCTCCTGCCTTCGGCAGGATCCGCCGTCCTGCGCGCGCTCCGGCGCGCTCGGACCTGGAGGCTCCGCCGGAGCCTCCAGCCCTTTCGGGTTCGACTCCCCCGGGCTCATCATTCGACATAAAAAAACGGGACGGACTGAAGTCCATCCCGTTTTCTAATTGGTAGTGCCCAGGG
>JAEENW010000140.1 GCA_016283945.1 Bacillota bacterium | reverse complement strand
CTCAGAAGATACGGCCGCATAGTCGTGCTCGACGAAGCCGACAAGGTCTTCTGTGAGACCATAGTCAGCGGAAACGGCACCGACCACTCCGCTCTGCTGCAGAGCACGCTGCTGAAGATGCTCGACGGCGACATGCTCAGCTTCGGAGCCGAAGACACCCTCCATCCCGCCTTCAGCGTGGACTGCGAAAGGGTCTCCGTCGTTCTGCTCGGCACCTTCGAGAAGCTTCTCGAGAAGCGCGCCAGAGCGCCCAGATCCATAGGCTTCGGCGCCGCGGCCCGGGACTCGGGCAGCTGCGCGGCAGAGGCCGCCTCCTGCGAGACTGAGCTCCGCGGCATCAGCTACGCCGACCTCATAGGCGCGGGCATGCGCCGCGAGATCGCAGGCCGCATAGGCCGCATCGCCGCGCTCGACCCTTTAAGCGTCTCCGACTACAGGAACATACTCGAGCTCAGCATCATGGCTCCCCTCGAGATGGGCGACGGCCCCATAGTCGAGATCGACGAAGCCAGCGCCGAGCTGCTCTCCGAAGAAGCCGCGAGCTCCGGCCTCGGCGTGAGGCTCATGCGCTCCCGCGTGATGAACGCCCTCGACGAGCTGATCTTCGAAGATCCCGGCGCCGAGCGCTATCTGATCGATCTGAACGCCGCCTGACAGGCGGCGCCAGGCCGCGGGCCGTCTCTCATGACGGGGCGCTTCCACGGGCGCGTGCATCTCGCCTTGAACTAAAAAACATCCCGCGTCCCACTTGAATTCGGACGCGGGATGCTGTATCATATATCACCGCTAGTTTTTGATTTTTTATCATCGAGGCATCATGCGACAGGGAAAGCTATTCGTCATATCCGGTCCCTCGGGAGCCGGAAAGGGCACCATCTGCAATGAGCTCATCAAGACCGGGAACTTCGCGCTCAGCGTCAGCATGACAACGAGGACGCCGAGGACCGGCGAGATACCAGGAAAGAGCTACTTCTTCGTCACCGAGGAGGAGTTCGTGAGGACCATAGAGGAGGGCGGCTTCCTTGAGCACGCCCAGATCTACGGGAACCGCTATGGGACCCCGAAGGGCCCTGTACTGAGGCAGCTCGCCGAGGGCAGGGACGTGATCCTGGAGATCGAGATGCAGGGCGCTCTGAGCGTCAAGAGGAGCTACCCGGACGCGGTTCTGATCTTCATTCTTCCGCCGTCTCTCGCGGTGCTCAGGCAGCGCCTCGCCGGGCGCGGCACCGAGACCGAGGAGGAGATCGAGAAGAGGAGCTCGCAGTGCCTCTCAGAGATCAGGATGATAAACGATTACGATTATTACGTCGTCAACGACGTGCTCTCTGACGCGGTCGCGGACGCGCTCGCGATAGTGAGGGCAGAGCAGCTCAGCACAGGCGCCGGCTGCGACGAACTGATCAGGAAATACGAGGAGGAATAGAAAATGCTTTTATATCCGTCTGTAGATCATCTCAGGACCAAGGTAGACAGCAAGTACACCCTCGCGGTCATGGCCGCGAAGAGGGCCAGGGATCTGATCGACGGCAAGCCCGCTCTCGAGCTCACCGACGAGATCAAGCCCCTCACCATAGCGACAGACGAGATCGCCGACGATCTCATCAGCTACAAGAGGGTCGAGGCCGCCGAGGCAGAGCAGTTCGAATACGCTCAGGAGTCCGAAGAGGCCGCCGAAGCCGCTGAGTCCGAAGCCGGGCCTGCCGAAGAGACCGAGGTATCGGAGGAGCCCGCGGAGGACGCTTCCGAGGATACCGAGGAGTAGCTAAGGGAAGCGCAGCGCCCCGCAGAGGGGCGCTTTTTTATGAAACGGCGCCGGGGCGCCGCATCCGCCGTATCTCAGACTGGCCCGTCTGTCAGGGAGGGACCTCATGCGAAAGGAACAACTGCATTACTACTCTTTCAACACGAAGACCGCGATGCTGCTTCTCGTCGACACGCCCGTCGAAGACGCCGACATGAGGGCGGCCACCGCCTCGCTCTCCTACACTGAGCCGCTCGCCGGCATGGTGTTCTTCCTCGGGAAGATGGAGGGCGCCGACGTATGCCTGAGGTCCGAGGGCTCGCTCATCTCCGCGGAGGCCTTGCGCTGCGCGGCCGTCTATTACGCCGCCCAGAGGGGCTGCAGGCAGAGGGATGAGGCCGGGAGGAGTTACAGGGACGTCAGCGTCGCCTTCGAAGGCTTCGAGACCGTCACCTGCGTGAGAGCCTTCAGCGAGTCGCTCACCGAGTTCGACGCCTGCGTGCTGGAGGACGGAGCCGAGGCCAAGGGAGAGCTCAAGGCCGTCTTCTGCTCGCGCTCCGGGGACGGGGCTGAGAGCTGCCGCATGGAGCGCTTCGAGCCCTCGCAGGTCAGAGGCCGAGTCATAGTGGAGAAGAGATCCTACGCCGACGTATCCTTCAGCGATACCCCGGTCTGGCAGGAGAGGACCTCGCTGCTCATAGGCGACGAGGGCTGCGCGGCTCTCAGGAACGCCTCCGTGCTGGTCTGCGGCTGCGGCGGAGTCGGCGGCTACATAATCGAAGCCCTCGCGAGGGCCGGGGTGGGGCGCATAGGAGTCTGCGACTTCGACTCCTTCGACGTCACGAACCTCAACCGCCAGATCCTCAGCACCAGGGCGGACATAGGCAGGATGAAGACCGACATAGCCGCTCAGAGGATCAGGGCCATCTCGCCGGATACCGAGACCGTGATCTACGACTTCAGGCTGGTCGGGAGCTACACATCCGAGCATCTCGAGCTCGATACCTGGGATTACGTCGCGGACGCCGTCGACGACGTGGAGGCCAAGGTCGGCCTCATCTGCTCCTGCAGGGAGAAGGGGATACCCGTCATAAGCTCCATGGGCGCGGGAAACCGCCTCGACCCCTTCAGGTTCAGGATCGCGGACATCTCGAAGACCCACGACGATCCGCTGGCCAAGTCCGTGAGGAAGCAGCTGCGCGAGCGCGGAGTCGAGGGCGTCAAGGTCCTCTTCTCGGACGAACCGCCCGTGAAGAAGGGCGCCAAGCCCATTCCGAGCATCTCCTACATGCCGGCGGCAGCGGGGCTCTTCATCGCCTCGGAGATCATCAGAGATCTTATAAAAAACGCTTGATTTCAGGGCGCACTTGCAGTATCATGCTGTAGTGCGCTTTTTGCGTGCGGTTTTTATCTATTTGTCACACCCGCGCCATGCCTGCGGTGCCCGAAAGGGTCAAGCTACTATTGAGCGAGCGGGTGGAAGTACCAACTGGAGGTAAAGAAATGTCAGTTATTTCAATGAAGCAGCTGCTCGAGGCCGGTGTCCACTTCGGTCATCAGACCAGAAGATGGAACCCCAAGATGAAGCCCTATATCTTCACCGAGCGCAACGGTATCTACATCATCGATCTGTCCAAGACCGTCAACAAGATGGATCAGGCCTATGATTTTGTCAAGGAAGTCGCGGCCGAGGGCAAGCCGGTGCTCTTCGTGGGAACCAAGAAGCAGGCCCAGGCGGCCGTAGCCGACGAGGCTGACCGCTGCGGCATGTACTTCGTAAACGAGAGATGGCTGGGCGGAATGCTCACCAACTACAAGACCATCTCCGCCCGTATCAGAAGGCTCGGAGAGATCCGCACCATGTCCGAGGACGGCACCTTCGACAAGCTGTCCAAGAAGGAAGTCACCAAGCTCGTTCAGGAGATGGACAAGCTCGAGAAGAACCTCGGCGGCATCAAGAGCATGAAGGGTATGCCCGGATGCCTCGTCGTGGTCGACCCCAAGAAGGAAAAGATCGCCGTCAAGGAAGCCAGAGCCCTTGACATCCCCATCGTCGGAATGTGCGATACCAACTGCGATCCGGACGACGTCGATTACGTCATCCCCGCCAACGACGACGCCATCAGAGCGGTCAAGCTCATCGTCGGCAAGCTCGCCGACGCCGTCATCGAGGGCAAGCAGGGCGAGTCCTTCGCCGAGGCTCCGGCCGAGAGCGCCGAGCCCGAGACCGAGACCGTAGAGGAAGCCGAAGAAGAAAAGGCTGAGGAGGAATAATACAATGGCAGCAATTACCGCAGCGCTCGTAAAAGAGCTTCGTGACATGACCGGTGCCGGAATGATGGACTGCAAAAAGGCCCTTTCCGCCACCGAAGGCGACATCCAGAAGGCCGTGGACTACCTCAGGGAGAACGGTCTCGCCAAGGCCGCCAAGAAGTCCGGCAGAGTCGCCGCTGAGGGACTCGCCAGAGTAGCCATCAACGCCGAGGGCACCGAGGCCGCGGTCGTCGAGGTCAACTCCGAGACCGACTTCGTCGCCAAGAACCCCGACTTCATCGATTTCGTTGAGAAGATCGCCGAGATCGCCCTGAACGATCCCGAGGCCGACTGCGAGAAGTGCATCCTCTCCTGCCAGTACGGCGACGAGGGCACCGTCTCCGAGGCTCTGACCTCCAGGATCGCCACCATCGGCGAGAACATGAGCATCAGAAGGCTCACCAAGCTCGCCACCCCGGGCGTCAAGTACGTCGGATACACTCACGGCGGCGGCAGGATCTGTGTCATCATCGGACTCAAGACCGACGCCGAGCTGGCTGAGATCGCCGAGTGCGGCAAGGACGTCGCCATGCAGGTAGCCTCCATGAACCCCAAGTTCGTGGATGAGAGCGCCGTCGATCCCGAGTATCTCGCTCACGAGAAGGAGATCCTCATCGCCCAGGCTCAGAAGGAGAGCCCGGACAAGCCCCAGAACATCATCGAGAAGATGATCCAGGGCAGACTCAAGAAGAGCCTCAAGGAGACCTGCCTCACCGATCAGGTCTTCGTAAAGAACAGCGAGCTCTCCGTCAAGCAGTACGTCGACAGCGTCGCCAAGGCCATCGGCAAGAGCATCCAGGTAGCCGAGATGGTCCGCTACGAGGTAGGCGAGGGTCTCGAGAAGAGAGAAGAGAACTTCGCGGAAGAGGTAGCCAAGCAGATGAAGGGCTAGGCCTTTCAAACCGAACAGGGACGCTGCCCTCTCTAACAAACAGTAATACGCAAGGAGCTTGGGTAAAACTGAGCTCCTTTTGCTTTTTGGCCGCGCCCGGCGGGACGCGTCCGCTATACAGACCGGAAGGAGATCCTAGAATCCATGCTGGACCTGGGTCTGAGCGCCAAGGGAAAGCGCTGCCTCACGGCGGCCTTCCTCTCCATGGCCTCTTACTACATGTATTTCCTCATAATGATGTTCTACGTGCCGTTTCAGAACACCTTCGGGCTGAGCAACACTCAGATAAGCACGCTTCTGACCATCTACACCATAGCCGCCATGCCCTGCTACGTGCTGGCGGGAAGGGTGAGCGACACGGTCTCTCCCAAGATCTGCCTGCTCGTATCGTGCTTTTCCATGGGCATAGCAGGAATGCTGCTCGCCACGGTCCCGCCCTACAGGGTGCTGAAGCTGCTCTTCTTCATACTGCCGCTCGGCGAGATCTCATGGTCCTCCTGCATCAAGTGCATGAGGATGCTGGTCCCGGATCCCGCGCGCCTCGGGAGGGTCTTCGGGCTCGCCAACGCCTTCGACGGGGTGATGGCCTCGGTGTTCTTCCTCGGAACGGTGCTCGTATTCGGGGAGAGCATCTCCCAGCCCGCGTCCTACATGATGGCCATAATCATCTTCAGCTGCTTTGAGCTGCTCTGCGGCTTCGGCATACTCTTCTTCCTCGACTACAGATGGATCGAGGAGAACTCCGTGACCGTCAAGGCAGAGATCCCCGGCTCGCTGCTCGCCAGCCTGAAGGAGGTCGTGAAGATCCCCGAGCTCTGGGCCACCGGCTTCATGTCCATGGTCTATTACGGGGTCACCTGCATAGTCAACTACATCAGCCCGTACCTCATCGCCTGCTACGGCTTCCCGGTAGCGCTCTCCACGCTCTTCGCCATAGTGACGAGATTCTCGCTCAAGTCCGTCGCGGGACTCGCGGGAGGGCTGCTCAGGGACCGCCTTGGGGCCGTCTACAGGAGCGTGAGGCTGACGAGCTTCGTCACCATAGCCGGGCTCATAGGGCTCATACTTCTCCCGCACGGAGCTAAGCTGCTCGCCGCGGCCTGCATGCTCTCCGCGCTGGTCATCTTCACCTACGGCATGAACTCCACCGCCGCGAGCCTCACTCTCGGCGAGTACGACCCGCCCTCGAACATCTACGGCACCATGACAGGCATGACCTCGATCATAGGCAGCCTCGGGACGATAATAGTCTCGAACATCTCCGGCCCCGTGCTCGACAGGCTCGGAAACGGAGGCTACAAGTACGTCTTCGCGGTGGGCATCGCCGTGGAGCTCATATTCGTCTTCTCCAAAAAGATAGTCGAGTGGCCGATAGGCAGACCCGGCTCCATCTCCGAGATGAAAAGGAGGAAACCGGTTTGAGAAATAGTCTGGGCATGACCCCGAAGGCATACAGAAATCTTCTCGCTCTGCTGATGGGCATGACGAGCATGCAGCTCTACATGACCCTGATGCTGCTGTATGTGCCTTTCCAGAACTGCTTCGGCCTGACGAACACGCAGATCGCGAGCCTGCTGTCGGTCTATTCGATCACCACGGTCCCGTTCTCCATCATAGGCGGAAGGATCAGCGACGCGGTCTCGCCCAAGCTCTGCGTCTACGGTCCGTGCTTCATAACGGGCCTTCTGGGCATACTCATGTGCTTCGACCCGAGCTATCCCATGCTGCTCGCGGTATTCGCGCTGCTTCCCATAGGCTCCATAGCCTGGCCCTCGATCATCAAGTGCATGAAGTATCTCTCGCCCTCCAACGACAAGCTCGGCAAGGTCTTCGGCATGGCCAACGTCTTCGGCGGCATAGTCTCGTCCGTTGAGTTCCTGTCCTTCGTCCTCGTCTTCGGCGAGGCGATAGGGGACCCGAACAACTTCAGGATCATCATCTGGGTCAACAACATCATGAGCCTGGCTTCGGGCTTCATAGTGCTCTTCCTCTTCGACTACAAGTGGGTCATCGAGAACTCCAACAACTACACGGTCTCCGAGCCCATGTCCTTCGTGAAGAGCTTCACCGAGGCGGTCAAGGTCCCCGAGGTCTGGGCAGTCGGAGCTCTGAGCATCGTCTACTACGGGATCACCTGCATAGTCAACTACACCAGCCCGTACCTCATCAACGGCTTCGGCTTCCCAGTGGCCTACACGACCATGTTCGCGATAGTCACCAGGTACATACTCAGGGGTCCGGCGGGCTCGGTCGGCGGACGCTACCGCGACGGGAAGGGCGCCATGTACAAGGCCCTCAAGCCCTGGAGCCTGATGAGCTCCGCGATCTTCCTCGCGATGGCCTTCCTGCCCATGAAGTCCTCGATGATAGTTCCCGCATGCCTTCTCGGCAGCGGCCTGATCTTCATCTACACCATGGCCTCCACCGGCGCGAGCATGACCCTGACCGAGTACAATCCGCCCGCGAACCTGCACGCGACCATGACGGCGATAGTCACCATAGTCGGCAACCTCGGAACCGTGATCGTATCCAACATCTGCGGGAGGATACTCGACGCGCAGCCGGTGGCCGGCTACAGGTACTGCTTCCTCATAGGCATAGTCATCGAGATGATATTCCTCTTCTCGGAGAAGATGCTTGCCTTCTGCGCGGGGCTTCCGCACACCATGGCCAAGAACAGGGAGGACCACGCCTTCGATTCCTTCGTGAAGGAGTAGGGGACCTGAAACGCGCTGAGTTGGACAGCCGCCTTTGTCCCGGAACGGGTGGAGCCGTAGCTCCGGACACTATCTAAATATTGTGGTAAGGCTGAGGCGCCCCACTATATGTGGTGGCGCCTTTTTGCATAAAAAATTGACCGCGCGCCGAAAGGGTGTTATATTAAAAAAAAGTGCGTCCCGGGCGGCCCCCTAGGCCGCGATCTTGAGCTACATGGAAGACCTCTACGGAAAAAAGAAGGAGAGAAGGAGCATGAGCCTGCGCCGCGTCATCAACGGGGCGGGAGTCATCCTGCACGGGAATCTGGGCAGGGCGAGGATAGCTCCCTCCGCGCTCGACCGCGTGGACGCGGCCGCCGCGGGTTATTCCACGCTCGAGTACGATCCCGTGGAGGACCTCAGGGTCAACCGCTTCGAGCACCTTACCGGGCTCATCAGGAGCGTGACCGGAGCCGAGGACGCTATCGTCGTCAACAACAACGCGGCTGCCTGCCTGCTCTGCTTCATGGCGCTCGCGCCGGGCAGGGACGTCCTGATCTCGAGGGGCGAGCTTATAGACATGGGCAGCGTCTTCAGGATCACGGAGAGCATTGAGCTCGCGGGAGCGCGCCTCAAGGAGGTCGGCTCTACCAACCGCACCTTCCTCTCGGACTACTCCGCCGCGGCTGACGCCGAGACGGGAGCCATACTCAAGGTCAACACAGCGAATTACAAGATCACAGGTTCTGTCAACTCCGTTGGATCCGACGAGCTTTCGCTGCTGTCCAGAAGCCTCAGAGTGCCCCTGATCTGCGATCTCGGCACAGGACTCATGGTGGACCTATCGCGCTACGGGCTGCACGAGCCCACGGTGCGCAGGGTCATCGCCGAGGGAGCCGACGTGGTCTGCTTCAGCGGCGACAAGCTGCTCGGAGCCTGCCAGGCCGGCATCATCGCGGGCAAGAGGGAGTACGTCGAGAGGATCAGAAGGCATCCTCTCGCGAGGAGCCTCAGGCCGGGGAAGATGACCGTCGCCGTGCTCGAGGAGACCTTCAGGATCTACGCCGAGGGAGACCCCATGTCGGAGATCCCGGTGCTCCAGACCATATCCGTGCCCTCCGAGCGCATCAGGTCCAAGGCCTGGGCGCTCTGCAGGAAGCTCACCGCCGCCGGCATCAAGGCGGACGTGCTGATCATGCCGGGCCACTGCAGGCTCGGGGGAGGCATGGCGCCCGGCTTTAAGCTGGACACCTGGGCGGTAGCGGTGGTCTCCGAGGACCTCAGCGCGGACGAGATCTCAATGAGGCTGAGGCGCTGGATAGTCCCCGTGCTCTCTCACGTGGAGGGCGACTACCTGCTGCTCGACATGAGGACCGTCGCCGACGGCGAGACCGAGACCCTCTTCAGGGCTCTTACGGAGGTCCTGGGGACTGAAAACTGATCGCAGAGGAATCGATATGAAAAGCTATGACGTCATCATTATAGGCGGAGGGCCCGCGGGCTTCTCCGCCGGCATATATGCGGGAAGGGCCAAGCTCAGCACCCTCATAATCGAGGGGCTGCAGGAGGGCGGCCAGATCGTTCAGACCTCCGAGATCGCCAACTATCCCGGCTCTCTTCCCGTAGAATCCGGCGCCTCCCTGGCTGAGCGCATGTGCTCCCAGGCCCAGAGCTTCGGCTGCGAGCTCGCAAGAGACACGATAACTGGCGCCGAGCTCGAGGGGCCGGTCAAGCGGCTCACGGGCGAGAAGGACAGCTACGAGTGCAGGGCGCTCATCATCGCGACCGGCGCGTCGCCGTCCAAGATCGGCTGCCCGGGCGAGCTGGAGTTCACCGGCATGGGCGTGTCCTACTGCGCGACCTGCGACGGAGCCTTCTTCGAGGGGCTTCCGGTCTACGTCGTCGGGGGAGGGGACGCCGCGGTGGAGGAGGCCCTGTACCTCACGCGCTTCGCGAGGAAGGTCACCCTCATCCACAGGAGGGACAGGCTCAGGGCGGCCCTCTCCATACAGGAGAAGGCCTTCGCCGAGCCCAAGCTCGATTTCATCTGGAACAGCCGCGTGAAGGAGATCAGCGGCGGCTTCTCCGTCGACCGCATAGTCCTCGAGGACGTGCGCGACGGAAAGCTAACCGAGATAAAGGCCTCGGAGGAGGACGGCATGCTCGGGCTCTTCGTGTTCGTGGGCTTCACCCCGGCCACGGGGATCTTCGAGGGCAAGCTCGTCATGGAGAAGGGCTACATCCTTACCGACGAGGACATGAGGACCAGCGTGCCCGGCGTCTTCGCCGCGGGCGACTGCAGGAAGAAGTCCCTGAGGCAGGTGGTGACCGCGGCCTCAGACGGAGCGATAGCGGGCTGGGCGGCTTCAAAATATATTGACGAAGCCCTCGGACGCGCATATAATTAGGCGTGTCAACTGAAAAGACAGGGGTGCCGAAAGGCTGAGATCATACTCTTTGACCTGATGCGGGTAATGCCGACGTAGGGAGAATAGCGACCTTAAAGATTTTTTGCGCGCCTCTGCTGTATTTGAAAAGAGGTGCGTTTTTATGTCCAATTCAAGCTATTCCAAGACGAGGATCATGGTAGAGTGCGCCATCATGATCGCGCTGGGCACCGTGCTCGCGCAGATCAAGGTGTTCGAGATGCCCAACGGCGGCTCCATAACTCTGCTCTCCTCCGTACCGTTCATAATGATATCCCTCAGGCACGGGACCCGCTGGGGCGTCCTCGCCGGCTTCGTCAACTCCCTGCTGCAGATGGCCCTTGGCGGACTCTGGCCGACCCCGGCAGGCACCGCCTTCGCGATGCTGCTCGAGATCCTGCTCGACTACGTCCTGGCCTTCACCTGCCTGGGACTCGCTTCGTTCTTCGCCGGAAAGCCCGGAAACAGGAACGCCTTCAAGATCGCCTTCGGTACCTTCTTCGTGTGCTTCCTGAGGTTCTGCTGCTCCTTCCTCTCCGGAGTCATCGTATGGGGCTCCATCGCTGAGGACGGCATTGGCGCCGTGACCTATTCCCTGAGCTACAACGCCAGCTACATGGTCCCCGAGACCCTGCTGACCGTCGCCGGAATAGTCGCGCTCTACAACGCGGCTCCCCGCCTCTTCGAGAAGTAGGACGGCTTCGGGCTTCACATTTTTTTCATAGCAATCACAATATCCTTATGATATACTTCATAAGGATATTTATATTTGGAGGACCCATGAAGGCAAAATACAAAAGAGTCCTGCTGAAGATCAGCGGGGAAGCTCTCGCCGGGGAAAAGCACAGCGGCATAAACGACGAGCTGCTGATGTCCGTGGCGAAGGATATAAAGGCACTCAAGGAAATGGGCGTGGAGATCGCGCTCGTGGTAGGAGGCGGCAACTTCTGGAGAGGCCGCACCTCTGACGGGATGGACAGGGCGTCCGCCGACTACATGGGGATGCTCGCGACCGTCATCAACGCCCTCGCCCTGCAGGACGCCTGCAGGAGGAGCGGCATAGACGCGGTGGTCCAGACCGCCCTGACGATAGAGCACATCGCCGAGCCCTACAACAAGGACCGCGCGAGGAAGCTGCTCTCCGAAGGGACCGTGGTCATATTCGGCGGAGGAACGGGAAGCCCGTTCTTCAGCACCGACACGACCTCGGCGCTCAGGGCCGCTGAGATGGAGTGCGACGTCATCCTGCTCGCCAAGAACATCGACGCGGTCTACGACCGCGACCCGAGGCTCGATCCGAACGCAGTGAGATTCAGCCGCATCTCGCACACCGAGGTGCTCGAGAGGGATCTCAAGGTCATGGACGCGACGGCGGCTTCTCTTTGCAGGGACTACGGCATAAAGATCCACGTATTCGGTCTCGCCGAAAAGGACGGCATCCTCAGGGCCTGCGCCGGCGAGGAGATCGGGACCATAATAGAGTAAATCACGAAAGATCGGAGGTATAGCATGGCAAACGCAAAGGATATTTATCAGGAAAAGATGGAAAAGACCCTGTCGGTGCTCAGGGCTGACCTCAACACCGTCCGCGCGGGAAGGGCCAACGCGGCTCTGCTCGATCAGATCGCGGTCGAATACTACGGAGTTCCCACTCCGCTCAAGAACATGGCGAACATCGCCGTTCCCGACCCCAGGACCATCACCATCACCCCGTTCGATCCCAAGAGCGTAAAGGACGTCGAGAAGGCCATCCAGGTCTCCAACATCGGCATCAATCCCTCCAACGACGGAAGGACCATCAGGCTGGTGATCCCGCCCCTCACCGAGGAGCGCAGAAAGGAGCTCACCAAGCTCATCAAGAAGATGGGCGAGGATTCCAAGGTCGCCGTCAGGAACCTCAGAAGGGACGCCAACGAGGACCTCAAGAAGCAGGAGAAGAACGGAGAGCTCACCGAGGACGACCTCAAGGAGGAGCTCGACGAGATCCAGAAGCTCACCGACAAGTGCATGAAGGACATCGACAGCATAGTCGCGGCCAAGGACAAGGAGCTGATGGAGATCTGATGCTGAAGCCGGATGTATGCGGGATGAGGCTCGAAGAAGCCGAGATCCTGATGAGGGAAGCCGGTATCAGCTGTTCTGTGGAGAAGATCGAGCCTTTCTTCAAAGCTGCTCCGCAGCCGCAGGAGAAGGGCTCTTTTCGCGTTATCAGGATGAGGGAGGACGCGTCCGGCGGGCTGCTGCTCACCGTGTGCGCGGTGCCGGACAGTTAAGATGAGCACGCTCGACATGACTAGGATCCCGGAGCACGTCGGGATAATAATGGACGGAAACGGACGCTGGGCGAAGGAGCGCGGTATGGCGCGGGTGCAGGGCCACAGCGCCGGGATGAAGGCTCTCAAGGAGATCGTGAAGAGGGCCGACACGCTCGGCGTGAAGTACCTCACGGTCTACGCCTTTTCCACCGAGAACTGGGTGCGCCCGGCCGACGAGGTGAGCGGCATATTCAAGCTGCTCGTGCTCTACGTGGCGCAGGAGCTCAAGGAGCTTGACGATAATAATGTCAAAGTTAACATCCTTGGGGACGTCTCGCCGCTGCCCGAGGACGCGAAAAACTCCATAGAAAAAGCACTCAGGACTACCGGAAACAACACAGGACTGGTGTTCAATATCGCTATAAACTACGGCGCCAGGGCAGAGATCGCCTCCGCGGTCAACGCCCTCATAGCCGAGGGCAGGCGGGAGATAGTCCCTGACGACATCTCGTCGAGGCTGTACACCGCGGGCATGCCCGACCCGGACCTCATCATAAGGACCGGGGGAGAGTACAGGCTCTCAAACTTCCTCCTCTGGCAGGCTGCCTACTCGGAGCTCGTCATAAGGCCCGAGTACTGGCCCGACTTCACGCCGGAGGTCTTCGAGGAAGCCATATCCGAATATCAGGGAAGAGACAGGAGGTTCGGAGGAGTCAAATGAAGACGAGGATAATCTCGGCCATATGCATGGCTCCGGTCTTCATATTCGTCTGGCTCGGAGGCTGGCCGCTGCTCGCCTTCAGCGCCGCCGTCTGCTTCATGGGGCTCTTCGAGTTCTTAAGAGGCCTCGAGTCCATGGACGTGCACGTCAGAAGGCCCATAGCCTACGGCTGCGCCGCGGCTCTCTTCGCGCTGCTCGCGGCAGGCGGGGCGGGCTTTTCGGGAGGCCTCGGCATAAGCGGCCTCGTGTGCTTCTGGGCCGTGCTCGCGACCCTGCTGAACCTCGCGGACTGCCTCGTCGAGGAGGATCACGGGGTGAGCGGAGCGGTCTACTCGCTCGCAGCCCTGATGTACATAGCCCTCGGCTCTGCCCACATCTACATGACGGAGAGGCTCGGAGGGCACAATCCCTTCGTATGGCTCATATTCCTCTGCGCCTGGGGCACGGACATATTCGCCTACTTCACGGGCTATTTCCTCGGGAAGCACAAGCTCTGCCCAAAGCTCAGCCCCAAGAAGACCGTCGAGGGAGCTGTCGGAGGAGTGCTCGGAAGCGTGCTCTGCTGCTGCGCCTTCGCGCTGGCAGCCGATCCCTCGGGCATCGGGGCCTGCGCCGCTATAGGCCTGGTCGGCTCGGCCGCCGCCCAGTGCGGCGACCTCATCGCCTCCGCCTTCAAGCGAAAGATGGGGATCAAGGACTACGGCAGGCTCATACCGGGCCACGGCGGCATCATGGACCGCTTCGACTCGATACTGCTCGCCGCGCCGTTCGTATACTACTGCTGCGTTTTCTTTATCTACGGAGCGACGGCATGAAGACGCTTTGCGTGCTCGGATCCACCGGATCCATAGGAACTCAGACTCTCGAGATAGCGGCGCGCTATCCCGAGGAATTCAGGATAGAGGCCATGACCTGCGGCCGCAACATAGAGCTGTTCAGGGAGCAGCTCAGGACATTCTCGCCCAAGCTCGCGGCCTGCGCCGACGAGAAGGACGCCCTGGAGCTCTCGAGGGAGTTCCCGGATATCTTCTTCTGCAGCGGGACCGACGGCATATGCGACATCGCCGCGGGCAGCTGCTGCGACATGACCGTGAACTCGCTCATGGGCATGATGGGCATAAGGCCCACCTACGCCGCTGTGCGCGCGGGCTATGACATCGCCTTCGCGAACAAGGAGACCCTTGTAGCCGCGGGCGGGATCATAATGACCGCGGTCAGGCAGTACGGCGGAGCCTTCCTCCCCGTCGACAGCGAGCACTCGGCCATATTCCAGTGCCTTCAGGCGGCCGGCCCCAACGAGCCCGAAAAGCTCGTGCTCACGGCATCCGGCGGCCCCTTCAGGGGAAAGAGCCGCGCGGAGCTCGAGGGAGTCACCAAGGAGCAGGCCCTGAAGCACCCCAACTGGTCCATGGGAGCAAAGATCACGGTCGACTCAGCCACCATGATGAACAAGGGGCTTGAGGTAATCGAGGCCTCCTGGCTCTTCGGCATGCCGGCTGACGACATCGAGGTCGTCGTGCACCCGCAGAGCGCCATACACTCCGCGGTGCAGTTCAGGGACGGCAGCATAATAGCCCAGATCGGAAGCGCCGACATGAGGCTTCCCATAGCCTACGCGCTCTCGTATCCGAGGCGCCTTCCGAATCCCGGCAGAGCCTTCAGCTTCACGGGGCTCGGCAGCATGAGCTTCGAGAAGCCTGATCCCGATACCTTCAGGTGCCTCGCGCTCGCCTACAGGGCGATCGAGGAGGGCGGGGCTTATCCCGCCGTGATGAACGCCGCCAACGAGGCAGCGGTCGCGGCCTTCCTTAAGGACCGCGTGAGCTTCCTCGGCATAGCGGACGTGGTCGATGGCTGCATGGACGCCTTCTCCGGGAGGGCGGCCGAGACGCTCGACGACGTGTTCGAGATAGAAAGAGAGACCAGGGAGAGGGCGGAGCGCCTCATAAGCGCCTGCTGAGTGCGGCTTCCCGCGCCGGGCGGATGACTTCGCGCTGCCGCGGCTCCCTTCGGAGTGGATCGTATGAACGTATTAACTGTATTGATGGCGGTGTTCCTCTTCTGCCTGCTCATACTCTCGCACGAGTTCGGCCACTTCGCCGTGGCCAAGCTGCTCGGCGTCAGGGTCAACGAGTTCTCGGTAGGGATGGGGCCGCTGCTCTTCAGCCGGAAAAAAGGAGAGACCCAGTACTCGCTGAGGCTGTTGCCCATAGGGGGCTACTGCATGCTCCAGGGCGAGGACGCGGGCGAGGAGGGCTTCGAGTCGGTCAAGGACGACCCGGCCTCCTTCGTCAACCAGAAGCCGCTGGCCAAGATAGCCATACTCGCGGCGGGCTCCCTCATGAACATATTGACGGCCTTCATAGTGCTCGTCATCCTGTACTTCTCGCTGGGCTACGGGCCCTCGGTATCGGTCCCCGCGGCCTTCCGCGCCATGGGCTTCTTCTTCGAGGCCGTGCGCGACGGGCTGGTGCAGATACTGGGCGGACAGGTCGGAAGGGAGGACGTCGTCGGCGTCGTCGGCATGGTCGGCTTCATCAGTGCCCAGGCGCAGTACGGCATGGCGAACGTCGTGTTCCTGCTGTGCATGCTCAGCGTCAACCTCGGGATCATGAACCTCCTGCCCATACCGGCTCTCGACGGAGGGCGCATACTCTTCGTCTTCATACGCTGGATCAGCGGCGGAAGGCTCTCCGAGAAGACCGAGGCATACATCCACGCGGCGGGGATGGTCCTGCTCATAGGGCTGATGATATTCCTCGTCATAAACGACTCTATCAATCTGCTGAGCTAGCGGCGGAGGAGATAAGACATGAAAGAGACCAGACAGGTCAGATGCGGAAGCGTCCTCATCGGAGGCGGCGCTCCCGTGTCGATACAATCGATGACCAACACCGACACCCGCGACCCGGAGGCGACTCTGCGCCAGATCGACAGGCTCGCCGAGGCTGGCTGCGAGATCATAAGGCTCGCCGTCCCCGACATGGAGGCCGCCAGAGGCTTCGCCGAGATAAAGAAGCGCTCTCCGCTCCCCATGGTCGCGGACATACACTTCGACTACAGGCTGGCCCTCGCCGCGATCGACGGAGGGGCAGACAAGATCAGGATAAACCCCGGAAACATTGGCTCCGAGGACAGGGTCAGGGCTGTGCTCGAGAGGGCCAAGGCCGCCGGCATACCCATACGCATAGGCGTAAACTCCGGCTCGCTGGAGAAGGAGCTTCTGAAGAAGTACGGCGGAGTCTGCGCCGAGGCGCTCTGCGAGAGCGCCCTTAACGCCGTCTCCTACGCGCGCGGCTTCGGCTTCGAGGATATAGTCATCTCGCTCAAGTCCTCCGACGTGAGGATGAACCACGAGGCTCACAAGCTCTTCAGGGCTCAGAGCGATCTGCCGCTCCACATAGGCCTCACCGAGGCGGGAGTGGGCGAGATGGCCGAGCTCAAGTCATCCGTCGCGCTCGGCGCGCTGCTGCTCGAGGGCATAGGGGACACCATGAGGATCTCCCTCACCGGAGACCCGCTCAGGGAGGTCCTGCTCGCGAAGAAGGTCCTCGCGGCCTCCGGCACACGCAGAGCCGGCATAGACTTCGTGTCCTGCCCGACCTGCGGGAGGACCAGGGTGGATCTCCCGTCCATAGCCGCGAGGGTAGAGAGGGAGCTCGCGCCCCTCGCCGCGGAGCTCGAGGCGAAGGGCCGCTTCATAAGGGTCGCCGTCATGGGCTGCGAGGTAAACGGCCCGGGCGAGGCCTCGGGGGCGGACTTCGGAGTCGCCTGCGGCACCGGCTGCGGGCTGCTCATCAAAAAAGGACAGATAATTCGCAAGGTACCCGAGGAGGATATCTGCTCAGGGCTGATATCGCTCATCTCGGAGGAACTGAAAGGATAGAATATGAGTAGAGGCATCAGAAAGCTCATCGCCTGCGCGCTCGTCGCCGTGATAGTCATAGGGGCTCTCGCGGCCTGCGGAGAGGCTCCCGCTCCCGCCGTGGAGAAGGAAGAGGACTCCGGAGAGGAGCAGGCGGCTGAGCCGCACCTATCATACGACGCGCAGATACCTGTCATAGACGGCTCCGTCTCGGCTGAGGCCCTGGCGGACGCGTTCTACGGCAGCCTCGAGGGCGGGGCGGCCGGTCTTGGCGTGTCGTTCAAGGGAACCCGGGCGGCGATGTCTGAGCTCTCCGAGGGCTCGATCGACGCCGCTCTCATAGCCGCGGCTCCCGGAAGGCTCGCCTCTCTCATGGCAGAGAGCGGTCCGGGCACCGAGTTCATCGAGCTCGCCAGAGACGCTGTCGTGCTGCTCGTCAGCTCGTCGAACATGGTCTCCGACGTAAGCCTGGAGCAGGCTTCGGGCATCTTCAACGGGGATATAAGCAACTGGAAGGACGCCGGCGGAGCCGACGTCAGCATAAGGCTCATTCAGAGGAGCGAGGGCTCCGAGTTCCGGGAGATACTCGAGGACATACTGCTCGGAGGCTCGAAGAGCGCGGAGGGCGCTCTCTCCCCGGTCTACAGCGATGAGAGCGGAGTTGGTAGCAGGCTCGCCTCCTACGACGCCTCGCCCGACCAGCTCGCCTACGCGGGGCTCTTCCTCTCAGAGGGCGAGTGGCCCGACAGCCGCGCGCTGAGCGTGGAGGGAGTATATCCCTCGGAGCGCGCCGTCGCCTCAGGCGCCTATCCCCTGAGCTTCAGCTATTATCTGGTCTACCGCTCCGGCGAGGCCGGCTTCACGGGCTCGTCGCTGCTCACCGCCTACATGAGGAGCGACTTCGTGCAGTCCCTCATAGACGAGGCGGGATACGTGCCCCTCAACGCGGCAGGATCCGCCGAAGCCGCTGAGGCTGCCGGCGCTGAAGCCGCGGGGCAGGACGCGGGAGGAGATCCTCAGAGCGAGGCTGCCCAGACTCCCGCCGCGCCGCAGCTTCCCGGCTCTTCCAACTCAGCCGGGCCTTCCTATGCCTTCACGAGGGCGTCGGCCGGGGCTGCTGCCTTCGAGACCGAGTACCGCGGCGGAAAGAAGACTTCAAAGAACACCTACCTCAGCGTGAGCGGACTCGCCGATCAGGCGATACAGGATTCCCTGAACGGCCGCCTCGAGGCTATATCAGACGCCATCTACGATTCTCAGGAGCTTCCGCCTTACCGCGGGATCCCGGACGCCGGGGAGCTCTTCTCCCACAGCTACGACAGGAGCTCGTCCATGGAGCTTCTCTGGAACGCCGGCGACATCGCCTCGGTCAGGATCGAGAGCCTCGACGAGTTCGATGAGGGCGATGTCTCCGTCAGGCGCGTGAGCGGGCTCACCGTCGATCTGAGGAACGGCGCGGAGCTCAGGCTCGCGGATCTCTTCGGCGTGGGCTTCGACTACGCCTCCGTCATCGACGGGGAGGTAAGGAAGGCGATCAGGCGCGAGGCGCTCGGGTCCGCGGATCCGGAGGCTCCCGTCAGGCTCGTCTCCCCGTACGGCGGCATCAGGGCGGATCAGGACTTCTATCTCAGCAGCGAGGGACTGAACCTCATATTCGACTGGAGGGACGGCAGCTTCGACCTCAGGTCGGGCTCGTCCTGGGGGCCGCTCGTCGTCACCATAGGCTACGACCTCTTCGACGGAGGGATAATCTGCGGCAGGGACATCGACCCTGCGATCTACGCTGACGGCGCCGGCAGCGCCGCGCTGCTCCCGCTCAGGAACGGCTGCGAGAGCGCCTGCGAGCTCATCGACCATTACGGCGGGGAGTCCGGGGCCATCAGCATGAAGTCCGTCTACCTGTACCCGAAGAGCTTCCCGAGGAAGCTCATAGCGAGGGTCAAGGAGGAGGTCCTCGGCTACATGCCGCTGCCCTCGTACTACGAGCAGTACGTCGGGGACAGCGAGGCGCCCGGGGACTCGCTGGACGTGTTCGCCCTGGCCCGCTTCAGCTGCGTAGGGCCTTACTACGCTGTTGATCTGGACGTGAAGACCGATCTGCCGGAGATAGATCCGGCTGAGAGGCTCGTCTACTCGCTCTACGGACAGGACCTGGAGCCCGTCGGGCTCTCCGGAGTCTTCAGAGAGGGCGCGGACTGCATGCCCGTGATCGAGGAGGCGGTAGAGAAAGCCCTGAAGGACGAGCTCGAGTCTCTCGAGTACCTCGTGGACGGCGAGACAGCGGCCGATATCGCGCAGGACCTCAGCTTCCGCTTCAGCTCTGACAGCATGCTCTTCTCGTCCGCTCCGCTCAGGATCTCCAGGAGGAACCGCTCCTACGTTAGGGAAGCGCAGCTCGTGTTCGAGATCCCGCTGTCCGCGTTCGGGGACGGAGCCTTCGTCTTCAGCCCCGTCAGGAGCGGCATATAGGCCGGCCATAGCCAAAGACGGACCGCGGTCAAAGCTCCATTTATAACCATATCGAATAGATTATCGCTCCGGGGCATGTTGACAATCTCCAAAATCGGAGTATCATCAAATACAATTTAATACACACAAACCGATGATCGAGAGTAGTAAGTTTGTTTCGGGCCTTAGGAGAGAGCCGCGGACGGTGGGAGCGCGGAGGGCAGGGCAGACCGAATGGACTCGTGAGGGCAGAGAGAAAGGAATTCCGGGCAGCCGGAGCCGAGTAATGTCTGACGGGGAGCTCCGCCCGTTACCAGTGGAGCGGCCGTTGATGGACGGCTGATGAGAGGGCCGCGCGGGAGACCGCGGGTCAAATTGGGTGGTACCGCAAGAGTTTTACTCCTGTCCCAGTGAATGCTGGGGCAGGATCTTTTTATTCCGGGAAGGATCCTCCGCTCCCGGCGGCGCCGGATCCCGCGAGGGCGAAGGCGCTCTCCATCAAGAGCTAAGGTTCCCGGGACTGATCTAAGGAGGATCATGATGACAGATTACAGAAGAGAAGCAGAGGCCATGTTCGACGAGATCGTAGGATTCCGCAGGACGGTGCACGGTTACGCGGAGCTCGGGCTGGATACGCCCAAGACCGCGGCCTTCATCGAGGAGAAGCTAAGGAGCTTCGGGATCGAGCCGTCCCGCTGCGGCGAGAACGGCGTCGTCGCCATTATAGGCAAGGGCCCGGACGAGGGCGGCGAGCCGGGCGGAAAGGTCCTGCTCCTCAGGGCGGACACAGACGCACTTCCCATGGCGGAGGCCACCGGGCTTCCCTACGCCGCGGTGAACGGCAACTGCCATTCCTGCGGGCACGACCTTCACGCGGCCATGCTGCTCGGAGCAGCCAAGCTGCTCAAGGCCCATGAGTCCGAGCTCAAGGGCAGGGTCAAGCTGATGTTCCAGCCCGGCGAGGAGGTGCTCGGAGGAGCGAGCGACATGATCGCCCACGGCCTGCTCGAGGCGCCGGCGGTCGACGCGGCCATAGGCATGCACGTCAGCTCCGGAGGCGAGACCTCGGAGCTCGGCCTCGTGACCTTCAAGAGGGATTACTCGACCTTCTCCGGAGACTTCGTAAAGGTGACCGTTTACGGCAAGCAGTCCCACGGAAGCACCCCCGAGAACGGGGTCGACGCCATAAACATCGCGGCGCACATCGTGACCGGTCTCGAGGAGCTGATCTCGAGGGAGGTCTCCAACGCCGAGCGCTCCGTCGTGCTGGTCGGAAAGATCTACGGCGGCGACAGCTGCAACACCCAGGCCGGAACCTGCGTGCTCGAGATATCAGTGAGAGCCGCAAGCGCCGAGCGCAGGAGCTTCCTCAAGCAGAGGATCAGGGAGATCTCCGAGGGCCTGGCAGCCGCGTTCAGGGGCAGCGCCGAGACCGAATACGTCTACGGCCAGCCTCCAATGTTCAACGAGGCGTCGATGTGCGACTGCGTCCCCGGTTACGCCGCCGAGGTCGTGGGAGAGGAGAAGGTGCGCGAGCTCTTCAAGTTCGGAGGCACCGAGGACTTCACCGCGGTAGCCGAGAGGGTGCCCAGCGTGTACCTGCACATAGGAGCGGGCTCCATCGCGGGCGAGGGAGTGACTCACCACAATCCGCACATCATCTTCGACGAGAGGGTACTGCCGCTCGGAGCCGCGGTCTACGCAAACTGCGCCGCCAGGTATCTCGAAGAGCATCTCGCTTAGCGTTTGACCGCAGAAGGAGGAATTAGAAATGACAGCCATATACGCTCTTACCATAGTCCTCTTCATCTACGCAGCCGGCGACCTGATCGCCCAGCTCACCAAGGCCAAGCTCCCCTCGGCCGTAGCCAGGAGCTTTATGATACTGGGAGGCCTGTGGCTCGGGATCATCCCCGAGGAGACCTTCAGCGCCTCGACCATAGGCGGCTTCGGCATGATGGCGGTCACGCTGATGATCACCATGCTCGGCACCACGATAGACACGCCCGAGCTCAAGCGCCAGATCAAGACCATCATCGCCTGCCTCTGCTGCGTGGCACTGTCCACCGCGGCGATATGCCTCATAGCCCCGCTCGTGATACGCGGAGACTTCGCCTACGTCGGTTCCGCGGTCTACGCCGGCGGAAGCGCGGTCATACTGATGATGACCTCCGCGCTCAAGCCCAGAGGCATGGTCGAGGTCGTGGGTTTCTTCACGATACTCGGCACCGCCCAGGGCTTCTTCGGCCAGCCCGTATGCTCCTACTTCCTCAGGCGCTTTGCCAGAGGCTTCCTCTCCGATCAGAAGAACATCGACGAGTGGGCGGAGGGAGAGGAGGCCGCGAAGGCCGAGGCTGCGGTCGCAGCCCGCGCCAGAAAGCCGCTCGAGATCCCTGAAAAGTACGACCGCATCCCGCTCGTGCTCTTCAAGGTGGGCCTGCTGTCCTCGGCGGCCGCCTTCATCTCCGGCCTCACCGGCGGAAGCGTGCACGCCTTCGTCATGTCCATAATCCTCGGCTGGATCGCCGTCGAGACGGGCTTCCTCAAGAAGGGGACCCTCGGACGCATAGAGTCCAGCGGCATCATAACCTTCCTCGCGGCCTGCGTGCTGCTCGGAAACTACGTCGGGATCACCCCGCAGATGTTCCTGAGCTACCTCGTCCCGATCTGCGTGGTAATGGTGCTCGGAATGGCGGCTACCGCGGCCGGCGGGCTGCTCGCCTCCAGGTTCCTGAACATGCCTCCGGGGCTCGCGATAGCGCTCGGCCTGACCTGCACCTTCGGCTTCCCCAACACCATGATACTCACGGACGACGTCTGCGACGCCATGGCTCCCGACGCCAGGAGCCGCAGGGCGCTCTACAACGTGCTGATGCCCAAGATGCTCGTCGCGGGCTTCGTGACCGTCACGATCACTTCCATGTTCGTCGGCAGCTTAGTGCTCTCCGTATTTTTCTAAAAAGGCTTGCAATGCCGCGGGTTCTTTGCTAATATAATCAGCGTATACGTTATTTTTAAGAGTGGACAGGCGGTCCACTCTTAATTTATGAGGACCTTGAATGGCTAACAGAAAAGTCACAGACCGCGTAGCCGAGTGGATGGCTGAATACGGCGAAAAGAACGGATACGAGCTCTCGAGGAGCGAGTTCGTCAAGGAGGGCAGCAGCTGGTATCTCAGGGTGTACGTCGACAAGCTCGAGGACGGGGAATACGTCTCCATGGGCACCGACGACTGCGAGGCCATAAGCCGCTTCCTGTCGGAGAAGCTCGACGAGGCGGACCCGATCTCCCAGAACTATGTGCTGGAGGTCAGCTCCCCCGGGCTCGACAGGCCCCTCATATCCGATAAGGATTTCGAAAGATTCAAGGGCGAGCTCGTGGACGTGAGCCTCTACGAGGCCGTCGGAGGCAGCAGACTTCTGAGCGGCGAGCTCATCGAAAGGACCGGGGAGGAGCTCAGGATCCTGTCCGGCAAGGGCGAGATATCGCTTCCGCTCGCGAAGGTCGCGGCGGTAAGGCTCGCCGTCGTATTTTAAGGAGGACAGCTAAAATGAATCTCGAATTTCTCGAAGCGATAGACGCTCTTGAGAGAGAAAGGCACATGTCGAAGGACATGCTGCTCGAGGCGATCGAGTCGGCGCTCGTATCCGCCTATAAAAAGAATTACGGCACCTCTCAGAACGTGAGAGTGGACATAGACCGCGAGACCGGCGACATCAACGTCTACATGAGGCGCGACATCGTCGAGGAGGTCGAGGATCCGTTCTCCCAGGCCAGCCTCGAGGAGGCTCAGGAGATCGACCCGGCTTACGAGATCGGCGACGTCATCGAGTACCAGGTCACCCCGAGAGATTTCGGAAGGATCGCCGCCCAGACCGCCAAGCAGGTCGTGGTGCAGCGCATCAGGGAGGCCGAGAGAAAGATGATCTACGACGACTACGCCGACAGGCAGGGCGAGGTCGTCACCGGCACCGTAGCGAGGCTCTCCGGCAGCACCGTGTTCATGAACATCGGCAGGGCCGAGGGCATACTCTCCGCGGGCGAGCAGATCCCCGGCGAGAGATACCGCGTCGGCGAGAGGGTCAAGGTCTTCGTCATGGACGTCAAGAACGCCAACAAGGGACCGCAGGTCTTCCTCAGCCGCACCCATCCGGGGCTCGTAAAGAGGCTCTTTGAGCTCGAGGTCCCCGAGATCCAGGAGGGCACCGTCGAGATCAAGAGCATCTCCCGCGAGGCCGGCTCCAGGTCCAAGATCGCCGTCTGCACCTACGACGAGAACGTCGACCCCGTCGGCTCCTGCGTAGGAACCAGAGGCGCCAGAGTCCAGGCCGTCGTCGACGAGCTCGGCGGAGAGAAGATCGACATCATCAACTGGTCCGAGAATCCCGCGAGGATGATCGCGGCGTCCCTCTCGCCCGCTAGGGTCGAGATGGTCGTCGTCGACGAGGCCGGAAGGTCCGCCACCGTGGTCGTCCCCGATTATCAGCTGTCGCTCGCCATCGGCAAGGAGGGCCAGAACGTAAGGCTCG